>JBKPBA010000134.1:0-7544 GCA_046726675.1 Chloroflexota bacterium | reverse complement strand
CCTTTTCTAGATGCGGAGTTACAACTGCTTCAGCCCAGAGTAATTCTACTTTTAGGAATAATGGCAATCGAGACTTTTTTTGGGAAAGTGAAACTTGAGGAAGTGATAGGTACATATCAGGAACGTGAAAGAATGTTGTTGCTGCCACTACCCCATCCGTCTGGTGTGAGCCGGTGGCTCAATGATCCTGAGCACCTCAAGCTACACCAGCGAGCCTTGGAGATCCTTGCAGCATGGCGAGTGGCTTACAACCTATGACAGTATATCGCAGGCACAATAAAGATTTTTCACGAAACAATCCGACAATCCCGGACCGATTATGCTGATGAATTCAACAACCCAGCCCTCTGTAGGTGCCGATTTATCGTGCACATCGCCGATTTATCGGCCCTCGGTGGCTTTCCCGCTATCCTTAGATACAGCATGATAATGCGCCTCATCAGCCCTCTGGTGCATTTGATACTCATGCACTCCCTTTTTAAGCGTACCGAGAGCTAATGTGGCACATGTTGGACGGGTCATCACCAACTCGCGCCCCAACTGCTCCATTAGATCTTCAAAGCTCATCTTTTCAACTTCGTCCGCCGTCATGCCCTGCGTAATTTCCGTTACATAAGATGCAGCGGCGCTGCTAATTGTGCAGCCCTCACCTTCCCATTGAACGGCCTCTAATTTGCCATCTTGATCAAAGCGGGCATGCATCGTAATAATGTCCGCGCACCCAGGATTTCCTCCACATAGACTCACATCAGCGTGCTCTAAAGCACCATAATTGCGAGGATTTTCATAATGATCCATGAGAAATTCAATTGCTTCTTGTCGATCCATTTGTGTCTATTTCCTTCGGTAAAGAAACAGGGTGGCCAGAAAGGCACACCCTTACTATAGACGAGCCAGGGAAGCCATCCGATCGTGTATAGTAAGGGCATACCCTTGCGGTCGCCCTGGGGTGAGGTGCACCTCTGTGACATGCGTTAACTTGACACCTTTGGGCGCATCCTCGCGGCCACCTCGCCTCGATGTTAAGGTCTCTCGATTGGCGCTTTCACCAGGTTACCCCACTCGGTCCACGATCCATCGTAATTACGAACACGTGGATAGCCAAGCAAACGAGTCAGCACAAACCAGGTATGCGCAGATCTCTCACCAATACGACAGTAGGTGACGACATCCTTGTCAGCAGGGATATCTTTGCCCTCATAGATCTGGCGTAGTTCCCCGGCAGATTTGAACGTACCATCAGGATTTGCCGCCGTGGCCCAGGGAATGCTCTTGGCAGTAGGTATGTGCCCACCACGCTGCGCACCTTCCTGTGGGTAGTTGACCATGTGGATCAATTCGCCAGTATACTCCTGTGGCGAACGAACGTCGATCAGACGTCGATTGGGATCATTTAACCCGCTCATCACATCATCACGGAATGCGCGAATAGACTCATCCATCGGCTGCGCATGATAAGTGGTAGGCTCAAAGTGAGGTACTTCTTTTGTGAGTTGGCGACCCTCTGCCTCCCATTTCTGCCGTCCACCATTCATAATCTTCATCTTCTTATGGCCATACATGGTAAACAGCCAGAACGAATAGCAGGCATACCAGTTGTTCTTATCGCCGTACAGAACAATGGTTGTATCATTACTTATTCCCCAACGGCTCATGAGCTTTTCGAAACCCTGCTGATCTACGAAATCACGGCTAATCGGATCCTGCACATCGACATGCCAATCGAGTTTGACAGCTCCAGGTAAATGACCTATTTCGTACAACAGTACATCTTCATCAGCCTCAATGAGACGAATAGAGGAATCGTTGAGGTGGTCAGCAACCCAACTTGTCTCAACCAACACCTCTGGATGAACGTAACCAGAAGAAGCACTTGCGCCCGAAGTCGCTGTTTCTGTACCAGACATTCGCTATGTCCTCCCTAAATAATTCTAATATCATTCACAAACTCAGTTCTTAACGATGAGCCTGTGAATACAATGTACAAGCAATGCAAGCGGCATTGCTTGTTTTTGATAACAAAGTTGATCTACTTTATATTCTACTTCCCAACTCGGAATTAGGCAAGTGGTACAGAATTGTACACTCCTTACTCTCCAAGTCCAATTCTCGCAAGAGCGCTTAGTCTTTCCGCCAGCCCAGTATTGCGTAATGCCACACGATTATTCCTGACAGCCGCCTCCAAAGCACGCAACTGACCAACTATCACGCAAAGGCGTTTAGCCCGAGTAATGGCTGTATAGAGTAGATTACGTTGGAGCAGCATGTAATGCTGATTGACAAGCGTGAGCACGATAGCTGGATATTCATTGCCCTGGCTCTTATGCACAGTCACAGCATATGCCAGCACCAGTTCATCCAATTCATGAAAATTGTAACTGACCAGTAGGGGGCCAGCCTCTTCCAAAAACTCTACTTTGATAAGCGAGTTTTCCTTATCGATAGCGCGTATCCAGCCAATATCACCATTGAAAACGCCTTTATCATAGTCATTACGCACCTGCATCACTTTATCACCGAGGCATAATACACGACCACCCCATTCAAGCGATACAAACGCACTGGGATTCAGCCGTGCCTGCAATTCCTCATTTAAATTGGTTACGCCCATTGGTCCCTTATACATTGGCGAAAGTACCTGTATATCGGTCATAGGGTTGAGGTGATAATGAGTCGGAATGAGGCGCTGCACAAAATCAAGCACTAAATGCTGAGCACGTATTGGGTTCTCCTCCGCAACAAAGAAGAAATCACTCCCTGATTCTCGCTTCAACGATGGCATTTGGCCTGCATTAATACGGTGAGCATTGACCACAATTTGACTTTGTTGAGCCTGGCGAAAGAGTTCCGTCAAGACAACAGATGGTATGGCTCCGCTACGCAAGAGATCTCGCAGCACATTTCCTGGTCCAACAGAGGGGAGTTGATCGGCATCACCTACCAGCAAGAGGTGTGCATCGGGTGGCAACGCCTTTAACAGATGATAAAAGAGCAGAATATCGACCATCGATACTTCATCGACTATCACAAACTGGTAAGGCAGTGGATTTTCCTCATTGCGCTGATAAGTATTATCATGCGGGGCGTACTCAAGTAATCGATGCAGCGTCTTAGCTTGAAAACCAACTGCTCCAGTTGCCTCGGTAAGTCGTTTAGCCGCTCGTCCGGTTGGCGCAGCCAATGCTACTTCGATCTTGCGCTTGCGCAGCACCATTAACAACGCTCGAATAGATGTCGATTTTCCCGTGCCTGGTCCCCCTGTTAAGATGCTGACTTTCGAATTATAAGCCATCTGGACTGCTGTGCGCTGTTTTTCAGTCAGCAGCATTTTACGGTTCTGTGCCAGGTAGTTGAAGACTGCATCCCAATGCTGCTGGCTCACATGAGGAAGCTTGCTGTGCGAACGCAAGAGAGTACGTAAGATACGTGCCGAACCATTTTCAGCATGCCAGAATGGACCAAAGTAGATGCGCTGCTGCGGAGTCGCTTCTTCTACCTCACTCCAATCATTCAAAGGTACTTGATCATCCGTTGCCCATGGACTCACATCAACCTGCACAGGTAAGGGAGGCTCCACGAATACATCTCGCTCTCCACGCAACTGTTCCATTGCAATTGATATAAGTTCAGAGGGCGCTTGTAGTATCTCCGAGGCACGGTGTACCAATTCATTTTCAGGTAAGTAGCAATGGCCATCGTCATTGGCTGCTTGGGCAAGCACATAAGTCAGCCCAGTTGCAATGCGTGGAATACTATCACGTGGAAGTCCAAGCTTCACGGCAATTTCATCGGCAGTGCGAAAACCAATGCCATATACATCCTGCGCTAATTGGTATGGATTCTCACGGACAACTTTGATCGATTCCTGCCCATATTGCTTATAAATGCGCGTTGCCAGGTTCATCGACACATCATGAGATTGCAGAAAGAGATGAAGTTCCTTGATCTCACTCTGTTCAGCCCAGGATTTAGCAATTTGCTCACGATCTTTCGCACTTATACCTTTCACTTCACTCAACCGTTCCGGTTGCTGTTCGATAATCGCCAGCGTTTGTTCTCCAAAATGCTCGACGATACGCTCGGCTTTTTTTGGACCTACGCCCTTAATCAAACCAGAACTAAGGTAGCGAGTGATACCCTCTTTTGAAGCGGGCAGACGCTGGGTGAAGCTGGTTATGTGTAGTTGCCGACCATACTTTGGATCCCTTTCCCATTCTCCTTCGACCGACAATAACTCGCCGGCATGCACACCTGGTAGCATTCCAACAATAGTTGTCAGATCATCGCGAAAAAGCCTTCCGCTATCGTTGGGACGAAAGCGCGCTACTGTATAATGGTTATCCTCGTTTCGAAAAACGATACTCTCGACTGAACCTTCAAGTCTGGGCATAAACCTTATTCCATATAAACAACAACTGAATAGAAGCACAACCCGCCACTCATGCACTCCCTGAAGACTGGGGGATAGTGGCTAGAGCTTTTTATATCACTGCCAGTATAATATAGATACCAGGATCGATACAACCATGAAAACACGGAAAAGGATTCAACCACACATGACAGATACACCCCAACCAGCTAATGAACAGAAAAAACCACAGGTACAAGACTATTTCTCGCGTACAGCAGAAAGCTATGTTTCCAGCTTCTCACATCGCACGGGAGACGATATGCAACGTCTCATTGAACTGGGAGAATGGAATCCACAACTTCAAGCGCTTGATATCGCCACCGGGGGTGGGCATACAGCTCTTGCCATTGCGCCATATGTAGCACAGGTAACTGTTACCGACCTGACGCCTCGCATGCTTGAAAAAGCGCGTGATTTTATACTTGCACAAGGCATAACTAATGCGCTGTTTCAAGTAGCAGATGCTGAGCAACTCCCGTTTGCTGCAGAAAGTTTTGATCGTGTTACATGTAGAATCGCGCCCCATCATTTTCCTGATATACCTCGATTCGTGCAAGAAGTTGCTCGAGTCTTAAAACCAGGAGGAATATTCCTGCTTATTGATTGTATGACACCCAGCGATCAAGAACTCGATATATTCGACAATACCATCGAAAAATGGCGCGACCCATCGCATGGAAGATCATGCACCGCCCAAGAGTGGCAAACGTTTTTTAAAGAAGCAGGACTGTCAATCGAACACATAGAATTCTTCCGTAAAACACACGAATATGATGATTGGACCGCTCGTTCGCAAATGCCATTAGACGAAAAAGCCGGGCTAACACAGTTTATTTTAGAGAGTAATAACCGCATACAAAACTACTTTGAAGTAGTACGAAGATCAGATGGTCAACTCGTAAGTTTTACCAACGATTTCATTTTGCTCAAAGGTCGAAAGAATGCTTGACAAAGCCGAACAACCAGCATACAATAAGGGTAACAATTGTTACAAATTGTTACTTCAGTTTATTTCTGGGATGAGGGGAGATTTTCATGAGAGGGAATAATGGTATGAGTCAGTTCCGTTATTCGAATATTTCATTATCAGGATATCCAAATCGGCTCAATAATCGCTTGCTTCATCCACTTCGTGCACTGCTACAGCCAATTACAGATATCTATGCAGCCTCTATTCCAGAATTGTTAACTCAAATTCAAAAGGTTTCTACTCCCTCTCAATTGACCAGATTAGTCAACAAACTGCAGCATCGCATCTGGAATCTCCTTCCGGAGAAACAAGCGCTTGTGAGAAAACAACTGACCGGTGTGCTTATATCAATTGTGCATCATGCTTCAAAGGCATCGTTACGACTTGAGGCCGCAAGTTGGCTGCGCTTTTTTATACAAGCAGCTTATCCATCACAGCCAGAGGAGATATTTGTGACATTAGTTACAGCAGCAACATTGAATGACTCTCAATGTAAAGGAGAGGATACGTACGAGCAACGCGCCTATTTAAAAATGATCTTCGATTGTTTCTGGCCTTTTCGTTATCCATACACGGCTTATAACTGGGAAAAGTTCCCCGACAATTCGGTTTTCTATTCGTTAGCCCCTCTGCTTGCGGATGCTGATTTTTACATGCAAGATATTTTGATTTCTATTTTTTCCGAATTGCCTTCGCTTGATGATGCGGAAATCGTAGAATATTTGCTTCCTGTCGCCCTTACATGGTTAACCAGTGCCGATCCCGAATGGCGACGACGAATTACATCTATCCTCGCGCTCATGAACAACAAGAGCGCACAAGAAGCCCTCAGCCGCCTACAAGTAGACACAGACCTGACAGTAAGCACAAGCGCAAAACATGCCGTTGATAAAGTTCGAAAAGTATTGTAATGAGCCCCCTGAGCAATATTCTCTAATTCATCAACAAGGTGCGGTGAGGCTTTGCCTCACCGCACCTTGTTGATATATAAGATTGTCCACCTTAGAACTCTGGTTCAAGCCCTTCGCACACGGAATGAATAGAAGATGGCAACTATACCACCAATAATCAAAAACACACCTAAGACTAAAGGCAGAGCAAGCGTTGCTACCCATACATTCGCAAACAAGATAATTGCGATGATGATGGTCAACACTCCCAGAATGCCAGTACCCCAACCTGCACCCATGAAAGCCCTCACCAGTCCCATAATGCCCATGATCAACCCATCAACAGCCAAAAAGATGATCAAGAATGTCCCAACAAGAGCTGTTGCATACAGTGGGTGGCGCAGCACCGCCATTCCTGCAATAATACCGAGAATGCCCATAAACAACAGCCAGCCCCAATGGATGACTCTATTGGGGAGGAAGATCTCAATAATCGCGAAAATGCCTCGAATAAGCCAGTAGAACCCTAACACGGTGACTGCGAATACAGAGGTAGCTCCAGGTGCTGTGATGAAAAAGAGCCCGAAAATCAGCGCAGCGATTCCTTCTACCAGGATGAGCCACCAGGGATATGCTACTACGTCAGCAGCGATTGCAGTTCTGCTTGCCATAAAATTAATAGTCCTCCAAATTTTTCAACTACTTCCTTCAAACGAGGAGAAAACTTGAATAGCCATCACTCATGCTACTTCTTTGCTGAGCACCTCCCTTCAATTTTGCATTAAACGGTAGTTATGACTCATAATAAATACAACCTGCTTTGGTAGCACTTCCGCAGAGAGTAGTGTTTGCTTAAAAAGCCGATTCGCTCTAGAATATCTAAACACTATTCACTTCTTCAAGTGCTTGAACATTACTCGTAGTATAGCAAAAGCAGTGTTTTAAGGCAATAGACTATAAGAAACTTTATTTTCTAGAAGTATGAGGGAAACGTAAACATGAACAGTGATAGTTCAGAATTGGTAGAGTTACAGCAACTGGCGAAGACACGCCAAAATATTGTAGAAGCGATTACACTTCAATTTGCTGCTGAAGATGAAGGTTTGCGGCATGCTTTGATAGCTGCCAAAAAGGTAGGATTACCAGAAATTCAAATTTCGCCTATTCAGGGAAAACTGTTGCAACTCCTGGCAGTAGCCTGTAATGCGCAAAAAATTCTTGAAATCGGCTCGTTAGGTGGCTATAGCGGCATTTGGCTTGCGCGAGCTTTACC
>JBKPBA010000133.1:0-5711 GCA_046726675.1 Chloroflexota bacterium | reverse complement strand
CAATCAAGAATGGGCATAGAAGCGACACAAGATCTTGTGTCGCTTCTATGCCCATTCTTGATTGTGTTATACATTTCCTGAACTGGGAGCGGCTGCCCAAAATAGCATCGCAATAATTACGAAAAATAGGACCAGAAACAGACCTATCAACGAATCGATAAGCTGAGAAAGATCCCACTGGAAAACTGCCGCGACAATGAATATCAAAACTAACAAGAAACCCAGGATAGGGATAATCAGCATGACATTATAGCGCGAGCCCGGTCTGGCTGGGCGCGGTCCGCTTCTTACATACTCCAGATCAGTATCAAGTGGCTCCATAAAATACCTTTCTACATTAGGAACGGCCCCCGGGCCTAAAATACAGAGGTCTGAGCAGAAGCAGACCAGTTATTCGATTCTGCAAGAGAAGAAAGAGCCGACGGAATTTTAGAAGAAATAGTGGGGAGCGAACGAAACTTATTCAGATAGCGCCTCAATTCGAGTGCATTCACCGTATACATCGAACCTTCGAGGGTTGCAACGATACTTCCATCAGCGATTGCCCTACAAAGATCGGCCAGCGTTGGGATACGGTCGGACATAAGACACCTCCCTACAAAATACTGTAACTATCTACTATGTTGATGAGAACAATGACGTTGCCCTTTTTATTTCATTCACCGTGGCCTAACGGCTCTGATTCCTCCTCTCTTTATTCTGGCCCATATTATCTAACAAACCAGGCAAAGGGTCAATATGCATGGTGTGGTGAATCAAATCAATTTGCTTGATCACATCTTTGATAGCGGGAATGAGTATTTGAGAAGCATCTGGCTTTTTGATAAGATAGACATCGTTGCTACCCGTAGTGATGATTTCAACAATCTGGCCTAATTCCTGTCCATCAAGGGTCAAGACATGCAAGCCAAGAATGTCGTGCTGATAGTAAGAGCCAGGTGGTAGTTGGGCCAATTCACTCAATGGAATAGATAGTTCTTGATCGCGTAACGGCTCAGCAGCGTTGGCATCGTCGATACCTGATAATTTGAGTACGATTATTTCACCTTTATAGTGCCGTACACCTTGGATGGAGTGGGGTGTATGATTTGCTCCCACATACACAGTTTCAAGTTCAGCGAAGCGGTTGGGAATGTCGGTGAGTAGGCGTACTTTGAGTTCGCCGCGTATACCAAAAAGGGCTACCACTTTTCCAATAGTAGCCCAATCTGTTTCGTTCTGCTTTGGCACTTAGCCAGACCTCTCTTAGAGAATTTCTAGTGATGTATGGCGACCTTCACGCGTGCCACCTGCTCGCAAGAGTATTCGCATTGCTTTGGCAACTCGCCCTTGACGACCGATTACCTTACCTAAGTCATCGGGCGCAACATTGAGTTCCAGTGCAAGGACATTGCGATCATTACGAACTTCACGAACTTGTACGGCCTCAGGATGATCTACCAATGATTTGGCGACGTACTCAACAAGTCTACGCATTTTTCCCCTTAATCTAAGAAGATATTATTCAGCTTGAGGAGCTGCTGTTGCGGTGGATTTCGTCTGCTCAAAACGCTCCATTGCTCCAGTGCGCTTGAGTAACGAAGCTACCGATTCGGTTGGTTGTGCACCAACATTGAGCCACTTAAATGCCTTCTCTTCATCTATATGGATGGCAGATGGCTCTACAAGCGGATTGTACCAGCCGATGTTTTCAATAATACGACCATCGCGTGGGGAGCGCGAATCAGCAACCACGACGCGATAACTTGGGGCTTTCTTTTTCCCTACACGTTTTAAGCGAATTTTGACACTCATGCGTTTTTTCTCTTACCTCTTACCCTTGGGCACAATATGGCGGTTCCCTACAAAGGGGGGTTCTCTATGTATTCTGTAGCGCCGCGTGCCAGCGCAGCGCGATGAGCGATCCTGCACTACGGCTTCATTAGGATAACATGGAGGCATAGAATTGTCAATCTTATTTTATTCCCACTCCATTGTCGCAGGAGGCTTTGTTGTAATATCATAAACAACGCGTGAAATATTTGGGACTTCGTTCACGATACGGGAAGAAATTTTTTGTAAGAGATCATAGGGAAGTTTGGCCCATGTGGCGGTCATAATATCTGTTGATTCTACAACACGAAGAGCAATTACCTCGCCAAAAAATTTTCCATCTCCTTTGGTTGCAGTTGAATATGCTCCTGTCATTACAGGGAACGAAATAAAGACGCTTTCAAGCCAACCAGCACGTTCTAACTCTTCAAGAACAATGTTATCTGCTTGTTTTTCTTGAGTGAGCCGAGCTGCTGTTACTTCACCTCTAATACGAACTGCAAACCCCGGGCCGGGAAATGGTTGCTTCATAATAAATTCAGCAGGTAATCCAATGGTTCTACCTAACGCACGCACTTCATCTTTATACAGCTCCCGTAAGGGTTCAAGCAATGTGAGTTTCATATGCTCTGGTAATCCGCCAACATTATGATGACTTTTAATTTTAGAGGCGTATTTTGTTCCTTGACTTTCGATCACATCCGAGTAAATTGTTCCTTGCAGTAAGAAGGCAACATCTTTCTCTTCTTGAAGAAGCTTTTGCATTTCTTCCTCAAAAACTTCTATGTAAAACTTACCGATGACTTTTCTCTTATCTTCACTATCAGTAATTCCTTGTAACCTTCTCAACATTTCATGTCGTACATCAACAATGATGGGAGCAATATCAAATTGTTCAAATACTTTTCTCACCGTAAGCACTGCATCATCCCGCATTAACCCATTATCAACAAAGATAGGAATAAATTGCTTCCCTATTGCTGTTGCGACCAATGTACCAGCGACAGTAGAATCAACTCCTCCTGAAATTGCGCCAATAACATGATGTTCCCCCACTGTCTCACGAATCTGTTGTATGAGTTCATTTGCTTCGATAGCATATTGGTTTTTAGAAATTCCACAAATCTCAATAAAGTTTTGCAATATTTGTGATCCATATTCCGTATGTTCAACTTCGGGATGAAATTGAATCATATACATTTTTTTGTTTTCATCTTCTGCTGCAGTATTTGGAACGTGTCGAGTTGATCCGATCAAGGTAAATCCCTTTGGAATCTCAATAATTTCATCGCCATGACTCATCCAAACAGTTATATTTTTGGCAATGCCTTTCAGAAGCTTTGAAGTATTATCTAGCACAGCAAATGATGCAGGTCCATACTCTTTTCTCCCTGCTATAACTTTCCCTCCCAAAAGATGCGCAGCTAATTGAAAGCCATAACAAATACCCAGGATTGGGATGCCTAATTCAAAGATTTTTTTATCAACTGTAGGGGCGCCCTGTTCGTAGACAGAAATGGGTCCGCCAGAAAGTACAATCCCCTGTGGTTTTTCTTTTTGTATTGTTTCTAAAGCATCTTCAGGAATGACCATTTTTGCAGGGGAACCAAGGAATCGAAGTCTTCGTACAATTAAATGTGCGGTTTGCCCTCCAAAATCAACAACCAGAATCATGTTAGTAATTCTCGCCAGCGTTTGTTATTAACACATCATGTGGATGGCTTTCAGTGAGAGATGCTTGCGTAATTTGAATAAATGTTGCCTTCTTCCATAGCTCATGTATATTTTTTGCGCCAGTATAGTAAAATCCTGACCGTATTCCTCCAAGCGCCTGATCAACAAGCGCTTGCACAGACGCTTTCACAGGCACTAATCCTTCAACTCCTTCTGCAACGAGAACACCATCATTGTAGCTTTTTCCATGAAATTCATCTTCTGACTGAATAGCTACTCCTCGTTTCATTGCGCCTTCCGACCCCATGCCTCGATATTCTTTAAAGAGATATTCATCTTTATCTTTTTGGAAAATACTTTGAAATCTATGCGGTACTTGATCTCGATGTAACATAACCGTTTTTCCAGGAGCCTCTTCTGCTGCCGCAAAAAAGCTTCCCATCATAACTGCATGTGCGCCAACAGCAAACGCTTTCACCATATCTCCAGAATATTTAATACCTCCATCTGCAATCACGGGTAATCCAGCTTGTGCTGCCACTGAAACAACACTTTGTAAAGCAGAGATCTGGGGTACTCCCATTCCAGAAATAATTCGTGTTGTACAAATAGCGCCTGGTCCCATACCGACACGTAACCCATCAGCGCCTGCATCAATCAGCGCTTTTGCGCCATCTGCAGTTGCAATACTTCCCGCGATAACATCTATCTCCGGATAGTTCTCTTTGAGAGAAAGAACTGTGTCAATAACATGTTTTGCAAACCCATGCGCAGTGTCAATAACAACGAGTTTCACTTCACTTGCTGCCAAAGCAGAGACTCTTTTTTCAAAGCCAGGACTGGCTCCGATAGCCACACCGACAGGAAGGTTTTCTGCAAGCACTTTCTTTGCTTCTTTAACCTGATCTTCAATGGTCAAATTTCTATGGATAATACCTATTCCGCCTAATTTTGCTAATGCAATGGCAAGGCGCGCTTCGGTTACTGTATCCATGGGTGCTGAGATGAGAGGAATTTTTAAAGAAATACGTTTTGTTAGCTGTGTAGACAAATCAATATTGCCGCGGGAAAAATCAGTATAGCCTGGCAAAAGAAGAATATCATCGAATGTAAGACCAAGAGGAATGGAAGTAGTCAACTTTTTGTGCTCCTTTATTTAATTGTTACAATAGAATTGTGTGACTGTCAAGAACATTGTAACAAAAATCGGGTGTTTCCTATAATCCCATCCTATGCTATACTTTGATAGAGAGTTATCGAGCAACGCGGCGGACACTACGTTATAGACCGCCGTATATTCTTGCAAAGAGGCATAATCATAAATGTACTCAGATCGGCTTTTCAGGCCGCTATAGATGGAGAAAACTATGACTATTCATGCACGTAATGCTATCTCTGTCCCACAAGTAGAGCCTCGCAAACCTATTCCAGTACAAAATCTGCGCATACCAGGTCCGACACCTGTACCTGTTGAGATATTGGAAGAAATGACTCAGCCTTTGATCAACCATCGAGGTCCCGAGTTTGCCGCTATTCTCAAGCGCGTCACGGCACGCCTGCAATATTTCTTCCAGACATCCTCACCAGTGCTGACATTCGCGGCTTCTGGTACTGGAGGCCAGGAGGCCGCAGTTGCTAACCTTTTCTCACCCGGCGAGCATGTTGTAGCAATCACGATTGGTTCTTTTGGCAATCGCCTGGCGACCATCGCCGAGCGATATGGTCTCGATGTAACACGCATCGAATTTCCCTGGGGAGAGGCCGCTGACCCCGCGTTAGTTGAAACACGCTTGAAATCACTTGCCCCTTACCGGGCGGTGCTCTTGACACATAATGAAACCTCAACAGGTGTTACAAATGACCTGGAAACGCTGGCAGCTCTGTTCCGCCGTCTCAACCCCGATACGCTTATCGTTGTCGATGCTGTTAGCTCACTTGGCTGCGTACCGCTGGAAATGGATCCCTGGGATATTGATGTCGTCTTCACGAGTTCACAAAAAGGGTGGATGACTCCTCCTGGTCTGATGATGCTTGCCGCCAGTCCGCGAGCGTGGGAAGCCAATAAAACTGCAAAGTTACCGCGTTTCTATTTTGACTGGGAACTGGCTCGTAAGTACTTAGCGAAATGGGAGCATCCAACTACACCGCCTGTCTCGCTCTTCTACGCGCTGGACCTGGCACTGGAGAAAATGCTGGAAGAGGGTCGAGAGGCTATCTTTGAACGG
>JBKPBA010000132.1:0-3076 GCA_046726675.1 Chloroflexota bacterium | reverse complement strand
GCCTATTCTATCTGAACTTTTTCAACCTGTTCTATCTAATTGTAGAAGATTAAAACAAGAACAGCAAGCTACCTTGCCTGCCTTGTCACCCTGAGCGCAGCGAAGGGTCTAGCGCGAGTAGCACCGAGATGCTGAGCGCAGCGAAGCATGACAGGGTGGTACCATGCTCCTCTGGTGTTGCTGCTTTGTCACCCTGCGCAAATTTGTTACACTCAGTGTAAACTCCGCGACGGGTCTATCGCGAGGGGTACACAGATGCTTCGCTGCTCCATTCGCTGCGCTCAGGACAAGGCTCAGCATGACAGGGTGGTATCTTGTCGTGTCGCTGGAGACGTCTCAACTCGTCGCCCAACCCAGGCTTCTTCACGGCTCAGGTTGATCATATTGAGGCCGATCAATCGGCGGTGTGCGCGATAAATCGGCACCTACAGAGAGAGGATCGGATTCAGGTGTTAATCTACAAAAACTTCCAGGGTTGTAACCTGTCGGGCGGGATCGGCGCTAGAGAGGACAGGCGAGGCTTTACCATTGTGAATGTACTCAGCCAGAAGCTTGCCAGACATCGGGCCTTGCTCAAAACCAGAGGAGCTTAAACCTGTGACGATGTAAAGGTTTTCGTGCTGTGGAATCTTACCTATGATTGGTTCCAGATTTTGGGTGAAAGGCATCAGTCCTGCCCAAGTTCTTTTGATGGGAAACTGGCGCAAGAAAGGAAAGATTTCAATAACGTGGTTTCGATTCACTTCAATCCCGGCTTCCTCGGGAGTTTTGCTATTACTTAGCTGCCTATCTCCTCCGAAAATGATCTCACCATCGCGTGTCTGGCGTCCATAAAGATGGCGGGTGAGCCGGACGTTGTCTCGATGGGTGAGTTCAAGCGGAGTATCCTGATTGCTATATGGATTACGATGCCAGTAGAGAGTGGATTCCGCTGCTCCAAGAGCATGGAAGAGTCGAGTAGAGACGGGGCCTGTTGACCACATCTGTCCGCGCACAGGAAACACAGGGATATGTAGGCCCAGCATTGACCCGATAGAGCGGCACCAGGGCCCTGCTGCTAATACCAGTGTTTTTGTTTGAAAGATACCCTTGTTCGTTACGATTTTGTAGGTGCCGTTATCAAGGTATTCAATGGTCGAGACCTCATGGTTGGTCAGGATTCGAGCGCCTCGTTGTTGTGCTGCAGAAGCGAAAGCTTGCGTGGTTTTGACTGGATTCGCGCTGCCTCCAAGTGGATAGTGGAGACATCCTGATAGTGCTGAACTGAGTTCGGGTTCGAAGGATTGCGCATCTCGCGTCGTCAGTATCTCCAGGCTGTATCCTTGTGATTTGAGATGCTGGACTTCTTTTTGCAGAAAATCTAATTGTTCTTCTGTTTGAATAGCCTTCAAAGCGCCGGACTGTCGAAACTCGATATCGTAGCCAAGCTCAAACTGTAGCATCTTGAATAGTTCCAGACCTCCCATGCTCAGTGTAGATGAGAGATCAGGGGAAGCGCCCCAGCCGATCTGCCACAGCGTGCCGGCATTGAGTCCAGAGGCTTCGGAGGCAAGCTCACTACGTTCGAGAAGAATGATTTCGTGTCCGGATTGAGCCAGGTAAAAGGCAGTTGAGGTTCCTGTTATACCACCACCAATGATCAAGATTTCAGTTGTAATGTTGGTTGTGGTCTTGTCAGTTAACATCAAAAAGAACTCCGTTCAAAAATCTGTCGGTGTAGTTCTCTTTAATAATGCACTATAGACGTGCGATGAGCAAGATGAGGGCTGAAGGTTTGCCTATATGTTCTAGCAAATCACGCGTGGTCACTAGAACCCTAGAAGACCCCGCATTGGACAATTCTGAGCCAGGTGGGCTATACTATTCCTGAAAAATACAGAGACTCAGAAAAACGGGCGGCCATAGATGGTCGCTCGCTCTTGATACTCCAGACTGTGAAGAAGGGTTTTTCATGACTGAAGAGTGTGATGTTTTAATTGTTGGCGGTGGTCCTGCGGGTTTAGCTGCCGCCGAAGCAGCAGCAAAGCTCAATGCGCGCACAGTATTATTAGAGCGACAGAACGAGATTGGATATCCTGTTCATACAAGCGGGGGAAGTTGGATTAGTGATATGAGAGCGCTTGCTATCCCCGAAAACCTGTATCATCCGATAACGAAAGTCGTGTTTGTTTCTCCTCATTGTGAAGTGCCTTTGCATTATAATCCGGCTGTTGCTTGTGTTCTTGATGTACGTGGCGTCTATCAGCACCTGGCGAGCCGTGCGATCGCAGCAGGCGCTACGCTGCGTGTCCGTAATACAGTTGATACAACGATTGTGGAAAACGATCGAATCGTGGGTGTAACTGCTAAGAACCATGTGAGTGAGCGCATAAGCATCCGTGCATCTGTGACGGTTGATGCCAGCGGCTTTTCGCGACATGTAGGGGTGCGTACCGGGATGGGCAAAGCTTTTCATCGCTATGGATATGGTGCAGAGTATGATTTGTACGCGCCGAACTATCCCCAGGATGAGCTATTTCTCATTATGGGGAGTAAGTATGCGCCACGAGGATATGCGTGGGCCTTTCCGCGTGGTAACGCTCGGGTACGGCTGGGAGTTGGTGTGCTGCATCCTGACTGCGATGATGATGCGCGAGCCTATCTGGATAGCATAGTACACGATCTTCCTCAGCTATCAGATAAATTCAAAGATGCCAGCGCCATTGAATATCATACAGGTCTGTTTCCATCGGAGGGACCGCTTGAGCGATTTTCACACGATGGGTTGCTGCTGGCAGGTGATGCTGGAGGACACGGTTCGACATTGGTTGGCGAGGGTATTCGCTTTGCTATTTACTCAGGACAAATGGCAGGTAGTGTTGCAGCCGAAGCTGTTAAGGCTGGCGATACCTCGGCTGCATTTCTTGGACGTTTTGATAAACAGTGGCGGGCGAGGTTCGGTCGCGATATGGACATTTCGTATATGATTAATAAGCGCATTGCCAATTATAGCGATGACCAATGGGACAATGCGCTTGACCTGATGAAGCGACTGACTCCTGCACAGGTTGCACAGGCATTGCGCGGTGATTTTAGC
>JBKPBA010000131.1:0-7652 GCA_046726675.1 Chloroflexota bacterium | reverse complement strand
ACGACCCGCCGTCCCCACTGAGCCGCACAGGTGAGCAGCAGCTTGGCCTCTTCATCGCGCTTGAAGGAGGTCTGCGCGCCCCGCGAACTCCACCAGCGCATGGCGGCCAAGAGCGGCGGCCCCTGCTGCTCGCGGCGACCGACCAGCAACACCCCTATCCACTGCAGACCCGGCACGAGGATCGGCTTCTGCGGCGGCGAGTAGTAGCCTTTCTTGTAATGGGTTAAGCGCTTGGCTTTGCTGGAGCGGACCGCACAGAGCCCCTCGAGTTGCTGACTCTCCGGCTTCTCCCACACACTCTCATCCCAAATGACCAGGCCCTCCTCTGCGGCCTGCGTCCATTGCTCCAACTGCTGGCTGGCTCGCTGGAAGACGAAAGCGAGCGATGAGCCAGGCCGCCCACTTGGAGGAGTGCAACAAATTACTGAGCCGTTTAGTGCCTGCGGGAGCCTTGTCCGGCGTCTCCAGATACCCACCCAGTTCACTCAACAGTAAGCCATTGGCCCGGTCGCGGAAGGTGATGATCACCTCAATGGTAGCCAGAAACGTGCGCACCAGCCGTTTGTCCAGCACGCCATCCAGTTGCACTAACAACGGAAACAGAAAGCTCCCCAGCTGTGCTCCTAGTCCTTGCGCCATCTGTGCGGCATCATAGGGCGGCACTGGCGGAGCCTCTCGACATGTGAGATACTGCTTGTACATATAGAAAACCTCCTGAGAACTCTTGAGTAGTTGTTCACTGCCTCAAGTCTATCTCAGAAGGTGCTGTTTTCGCTATCTCATCCCTCAAAATTCGGGATGACTCATGTTCTTAACGGTACGATGCTGGCGCGGAATTGATCGAGCCTGTATCTTCCATGATTGCGCGTAATTGCCTGGCATCAAGCGTCTCATGCAAGCGCAGAGCTTTTGCAATGCGATTAAGTGTTTCGCGGTGATCAGTGAGTAATTTAACTGCCTGATTGTACGCCCACTTCACAATACGATTGACTTCCTCGTCGATGACACTGGCGGTCTTTTCGCTGTATTCACGCGAGCCTGTAGCCAGTGCAGTGCCTGCGAACGGGTCTTCGCGCTCACTATACGAGATCGTTCCGAGTCGCTCGCTCATACCCCACCGGGTAACCATCTGCCGCGCGATGGCGGTTACACGTTGTAGATCATTTTCTGCCCCGGTCGTGATTTGTCCAATCGCCACTTCTTCGGCGGCGCGACCACCAAGAGCCGTAACCAGTTGAGATTCAAGGTATTCCTTCGAGTAGTTATAGCGATCATCCAGCGGCGAGTATTGTGTCACACCCAGAGCCTGCCCACGGGGGACGATGGTTACTTTAGTGACTGGATCGACATTTTCTGTCAACAAGCCGGTTAACGCGTGACCACCTTCATGGTAAGCAACCACGTTGAGATCATCCTCACTCAGGATCAGGGGACGTTCTGCACCAATCAGGATCTTATCCAGCGCTTCATCGAAGCAAGCCTGGGTGACTGCATCCAGATTACGGCGGGCAGCGAGTAAGGCTGCTTCATTGACGAGATTCGCAAGGTCTGCGCCTACCATGCCTGGAGTGGCACGAGCAATTGTTATCAAGTCAACATCGCTAGCCATAGGCACGCCCTTCGAATGAATCTTGAGTATTGCCAGTCGACCATTCCAGTCGGGACGTTCGACCGTCACACGGCGGTCGAAGCGGCCTGGGCGCAACAGCGCTTTATCGAGTCCATCCGGCCTGTTTGTGGCGGCGATAACGACTACTGCCTGGCGAACGTCAAAACCATCCATCTCAACGAGTAACTGATTCAGAGTCTGCTCACGCTCATCGTTGCTATTGATGCTGGAGCCGCGCTGGCGACCCACAGCGTCGATTTCGTCGATGAAGATGATACTCGGCGATGCTTTCTTAGCCTGGTCGAAAAGATCACGCACACGACTGGCTCCTACGCCTACCAGCACTTCGACAAACTCAGAGCCACTTATAGAGAAGAAAGGCACGCCAGCTTCGCCTGCAACAGCACGGGCCAGCAGTGTCTTCCCTGTTCCAGGAGGGCCTACCAGGAGTATGCCACGCGGAATCTTGCCGCCCAATCTCTGGAACTTCGTAGGTGTCTTTAAAAATTCAACAACTTCAACGAGATCGTTCTTTGCCTCGTCGACACCTGCCACGTCAGCAAATGTCGTACTCGGTTTATCTTCTAATATGACCTTGGCCTTGCTCTTACCAAAGCTGAAGATGTTCTGCTGACCTTGCGTAGCACGGCGAGCAATGAAGAAGAAGACGCCAATTATAAGGATCCAGGGTAAAAAGTTGATTAATACGTTGATTAACGTGTTATTATCCGCGGGAGGCTTAGCCGAATAACTCACATGGTAAGTGTTTAACAATGTAGTGAGGTTAGGATCGCCATTAGGCAACTGTGTGAAGTGAAAGGCGGTTCCACTCTTGTTTGTGCCAGTGCTGGGGTCGGTGACAGTTATAGACTTATTAAAGTTTCCGTTAGCGTCCTGTCCTTGAAAGGTTACATCTTTGACATTACCTGCCTGGACTTGCTGGTAGAAAGTACTGTAGGGTACTTCAATCACATTAGTAGTGTTGCTGCTTGAACTTTGGGTAAAAAAGTACTGAAATAAGTACCAACCCAATAAGATCACACCAATAATAATCAATGAGCGAACAATGAGCGCCGATCCCGTGAGACGTGGTGGTCCACCATTGTTCCCATTTCTATTTCCATTGCTTCCGTTGCCAGGGGCTTGCGGACTATTTGGCCCCTGCTCATTCGGGTTGCGCTGATATAAATGTCTAGCCTGAGCATCCATAGATTCAGACCCGCTTTCTTGATCTGACCGGGCGCTTCCTAATGGCGCCCAACCTTAAGTTTAGTTATACGTGGTGGTCTCATTAATATGATAATATCTTTTTTTCGAGGTTTTCCGCAAGGAATGCTGTAGTTACATACAAAACCATCGATATTATAGATACGTTTATTATACGTTTTAGATTACCACAAGTTGCTGAATCTAGCAATCTTCACACGCGAGTGCTAGCAGCCTTGATTACCAATTAGAGACCCTGAAGTAGTATAATCAAGTCGAACGGCAGTAAAAGTAAAAAATACACTACAGAGGAACAAAGTGAAACACCGTTATGCGCTCATAGCCGGCATACATAATTACAATGATGCAGCCCATTTTATTCCCTTACCACTTGCCCAGGCCGATTCTCAGGCACTGTATGAACTGCTGATCGATCCCGAACGGGGAGGATGGCTCCCTGAAGACGTCGTCTATCTTGCAGGTGAGCAAGCTTCACGCGATGAAATAGAGAGTCAGTTACGTGAACTCTGCCTGGTACGCACTCAGACGGATGATCTGGTATTGCTCTATTTTGCGGGGCACGCGTTAATTGATCCTGCGACGCAGGATGGCTACCTGGCCTTGCGAGCTACACACGCGGATCGCCCGGCCACAGGTTTACATGTTCCAACCCTCGTCGATCACTATTTATATAATTCGAAAGCCGGGAACATACTGACTATACTGGATATTTCGCATGCAGGCTCGGGATGGAGACATCACAAGAGCGAGCCAGATGCCTCACTTCTATTTGGGGAATCTCTTCTTGACTTGCCAAGGACAAAGGGGCGTGTAATCTTAACTTCTAGTCGCCAGGGCGAGGTATCAAAAGGTCAAATGGAGCAAGGACACGGCATTTTTATGACTCACCTGCTTGATGCCTTAGAGGGTGCGGCTGCCAATCCTCGTACAGGGCGCATCACGCTAGGTACGCTCTATGACTATTTTGATGAACACATAAGCCGGGATTTGCCGCAGTATCCGCAGAAGTTCGGTTATGAGTATGGCTCAATCGTTTTGATTGAATGGTCTGAGTGGAAGAAGGCTTCTACTCCACAATCATTGGGCAAAGACAAGCGAATGATTGGAGTTGAAGTCACACCACTGCATATTCTAACGGGACATCGAGGTCATGCGGATGATGTTGTCTTCTCACCCGACGGTCTACACATTGCATCATGCGGTGAAGACATGACGGTACGTCTATGGTCAACGGACTCGGGCGAACTGCTTCAAACAATTAGCGGACATGAAGGGGCCGTGATGGGCGTAGATATGTCGCCCGATGGCAAAATAATAGCTTCCTGCTCAGAGGATAAGACAGTGCGTCTATGGGATGCCTATACCGGAGAGGCATTACGGGTCCTGGAAGGACATAACAGCGCAGTATGGACGGTGGCTTTCTCTCTCGATAATCGCATGTTAGCCTCCTGCTCAAACGATGAAACGGTACGTATCTGGAACCCGTCTACAGGGGAAACGCGGCAGCTCTTGCAAGGGCATCACAACGTAGTCGTGGGCGTCGATTTTTCATACGATAGCAAATTCTTAGCCTCGTGCTCTTTTGATAGAACGGTTTGTATATGGGATGCCGGTAATGGCACAATGCTGCGTCGTTTGCGCTATAGCGATATCGTGTACGGATTGGCATGGTCGCCTGACGGAGACTTGCTAGCCTCCTGTCATGCCGATGGTATGATATGCCTGTGGGATACAACAACCTGGCAGCTCGTACATACACTAACAGGTCACGATGGTGCTGTCTGGACTGTCGATTTCTCAGCCGACGGCCGTTTGCTTGTTTCAGGTTCCGAGGATGGCTCATTGAAGTTGTGGGATGTCTACCAGGGACGTGAATTGCAGACCATTAACCATAGGATAGAGGTATACGGTGTGGTCTTTGGGACCAATGGCCTATTGGCAAATAGCGCCGAAGATGGGGCTGTGCGCGTCTGGCGAACGGAAGTCATCGAGAGTTGACAGGTCGCAAAGTCTGTTGTATGATAAATAAACCGACGCGGGGTGGAGCAGTGGTTAGCTCGTTGGGCTCATAACCCAAAGGTCGGAGGTTCGAATCCTCCCCCCGCTACCAATCACCTATCTTTAACAGAGTTCCCGATAAAGCGTCGGGGCTTCTTTTTATCTGCAGATACGGGCCTAGAGAGCAGGAGACTTTCTAAGAATTAGAAGACCTCAAACCTCGCGGAACGGCCTGTAGAGAGAATTCGCATGGCGACGTAGCCCAGCCTACTTGTGTGTTCACCAGGCTGTATTCTCACTCCCTTTCTCCCCCAACTTTTCGACGATCTCCAGAATGAGGGCACCCTGTGCATCCAACTTTTCGACGATCTTCAGAATAAGAGCATCCTGATCATCGAGATGCTTCATAGTCGATTCGATATCCGCATAGGTCTTCTTAGTGGTGTTATACTGTTCCTCGGCCATCAGTTCCGCATGGCGTCCCAGTACGTTCTGTCCCACCATAATTATAGGTAAAAGGACTAATTGGATGAATGTTTGTGATAGCCATGCGACAAGTAAAGCGACGATGGGAGTTAGCAGTCCGAGGATGGCAAATAGACCGATGATTGCTAGCACTGCAAATGAATATGCCGTCCACATTGTGCCAACGTGCTTAGTTAGACCAACGGCGATCCTTGCGTTGATTCCCGCCGCTGCTAGCTGCTCTTTATGCAATTTATTGACGTTCCGTGGTTGGTGTGGATGAGGTGTATACTTAGGCATGCGCAGTTTCCTCCGTTAGAACTCCTAAGGCTCAGGCGAGGATATTAGGAGTCACTCTGTCTCTCCATTACCTTTTGTCAGTGTGCCAAATACTACAACTAACTAACTCGTGAGTCAACTGAATGGCCCATAGTATAGAACGGGCGGAAATTTTGTTTGTCATGTGCCTCATCTCTCCTGCGCAATTCTTAGACAGGCGCAAACCCACGTATCCAAATTTAGTACACTGGCTATAGATTGAACTGTTTATCCACCAACAGCACATTTTTATCCACATACTTATCCACTACTTTTACAATCATTTCTAGACCGTACCATGCCTATTCACCTCTTGACGTGCCATGATAATATAGAGAGGTAGAGCAAGAAATACAGGCCTATAGAGCAAGAGACTCTATAAAAAATTAGAAGACCCCAAACCTCACGGAACGGCCTGTAGTTGCGATTTCACATGGCGGCGTAGCTCAGTCGGTAGAGCAAGGGACTCATAAGCCCTGTGTCGTGTGTTCGATCCACACCGCCGCTACTTTACCGAGGTTTAATTATTCTGAGCCAATATTGAAATACATACGGTGGATGGACTCTTCTTCCTCAGTGACGCGAGCTTGGTTTCACAAACGATTATCCAATGGTCTCGTTTTCGATCTTCCACATGCCATTTTCATCGACCAATGAAATTGAAGCAGGCCTTGTTTGACCATTGCCCAGCGTGAGGGTGAGCTGAGCTGTGGCAGTTGAACCCTGTTCCTGAGCGGTATTTAGCGACCAGGCTTTGACTCCTCCGAACCTCTGCCAAAATTGTACAAACTCTGGTTCAGTTATTTTGCCTTTGGATACGGTTGAGAGTTGATCGTAGGCGGTCTGGTAATCTCCGTGTACGAGAGCGGCATAGTAAGTCGAAATGGTTTTGTCTGGCGTCGAGCGATTCAGATAGACATATGCTCCCGCTGCAGCTATAACGAGAAGCACCAGGAAAACCAATGCGAGAATATAGACTCGACGTCTCTTTGGTTGTTGAGCAGGTGGGAGTCCAGAGGAGCTTACTTTCTCGCCTGAAGAGGGAACACGTGACGGCGGAGGCGGAGCAAAAACTGGATCTGATGACGTAGAAGGAGTATTGCCATATGGTGTTGAAAAGGCAGAGGGAATAGAAGAAACAGTAGCCTCATCCTGGTCAGTCGTAGGCAACCGCTTGCCGCATTTCTGACAAAAAGTGGCATCAGTCGGGTTCTCCGCTCCACAATGGACGCAATACATGGGTAGTCTCCTTCCTGGATTGTTTTCCGTTCGTTTGATACAAACGCGGAATGCCATGAGCAGTATAACACAAGATAGAACTCAAAGAGCGACAGATACGCCTGGCCAGCAGAACGAGACAAATTGAGCCCGCATTGCATGGAGAGGATTGCTCAGCATAGTCTTTGCCATGTGTTTTCTATGGTTCAGGATAGGTGATCTTCTCATCCTGCACTTTCAGAAACGGCGTCAGTTCGTGAGGACTGGCAGTTTTTCTGCTCTGAATGTGCAGCACTTGCCAACCCTGAACTGTCAGCGCATCGGCAATCAGCGAGCGGTGACAGCGCCATGGCACAGCCTCCGCGCACATGATAGCGACCGTTTTCTTCTCTGCAAGCGATTTTAGTTCATCCAGCCCTGCCTGGAATTCTGAAGTGGCCATGTAGTCCGCGAAGCCGCGAAAGGAAGTGTTTTGCCAGCCGAGATTAACAGAGTCTTTACTGGCATGTCGCAACCCTCCCAGTTTTCCAAGATGTGTATAAGCAATCTCTTCCTGTTGTAAAGAAGCCGCAAGCTCCTCCGTACCGAACTGAGGGTTGTGCCTGGATCTCGGAATGGTGCGCACATCAACCAGTTCCTCGATGCCGTGTGCCCTGAGCAGTTCTATGAATTGCTCGATAGTTCGGGTTGAATGCCCTATAGTGTAGATGGTGTGCATGGCCTATTATACATTTTGGGTGGTCTTGTACTCCTCGGCCCGCAAGCGGGCCTCGCGTATTTTTTTTATTGAAGTGGTCAGGCGTGGCGCCGCCACGCC
>JBKPBA010000130.1:0-7843 GCA_046726675.1 Chloroflexota bacterium | reverse complement strand
GGTTGCAGCCCACCCGGATGGGATAGTTGTCTCGATTCCCGATCCCAAAGCCCTGGGCCCCTCGATTAAAGCGGCTGTGGCTGCCGGTATCCCCGTGATCTCGATCAATTCTGGCTCTGATGTCGCCAAGAGTCTGGGGGTGCTGGTTCACATCGGGCAGACCGAGGAACAGGCTGGCATTGGCGGCGGTCTGAGAATGGGCGCTGCCGGGGTCAAGCATGCCCTCTGTATCAACCAGGAGGTTGGTAATGCCGCTCTTACGCTGCGCTGCAAAGGCTTTCAGGAAGGTTTGTCGCAGGCAGATGGTGGCACAGTTAAAGTGATCGGCGTTAACCTGGCCAACCCGACCCAGAGCCAGCAGACTGTCGAGGCTGCAATCCAGCATGATCCTTCGGTTGATGGCATCCTGACGCTTGGTCCCACGGGCGCCACGCCGACCATCAAAGCGCTCCAGGACCTGAACAAGCTCGGGCAGATCAAGCTGGCTACCTTCGACCTATCGTCGGATGTGCTCAATGCGATCAAGAATGGTCAGATGCTGTTTGCCATTGACCAGCAGCAGTATCTGCAGGGATACCTGCCTATCGTACTGTTAACCCTGTACAAGACGAATCTCAATACTATCGCGAACGATGTCCTACAGACCGGTCCCGGCTTTGTCACATCGCAAAACGTAACCCAGGTGATCCAATTGACATCGCAGGGGACCCGCTAGCAAGTCTCAGTGTTGGAGTCAATGCTGTGCAATTGGCTTTGTTGACTCCAACACCGGCTGTAGAAAAAGAATAGGAGGAAAATATGAGCGCTACTATCGCAACTGAGCGGATGGTGCGTGTCAACCCGCTTCGCCGGCTGCTGGTGCGTCCGGAAATGGGCGCAGTTGTCGGTTCAATTGCCGTGTGGATCTTCTTTGCCATCATCGGGTTGGCTCAGAACAATGGTTTCGTTTCTTTGAGAGGCACATCGAGCTGGCTGAGCGTCTCGGCTGAATATGTCATTCTGGCAGTGCCCGTGGCTCTGCTGATGATTGGCGGTGAATTTGACCTATCGGTTGGTGCGATGGTTGCCGCCGCTGGTATGATCATTGCCATCTTAAGCACTCAGTTCGGCTTGAACATCTGGGTGGCAATTATCGTGGCATTTATCTTTGCGGTGCTGGTTGGCATGCTGAACGGCTACCTGGTCATGCGCACCCGCCTGCCGTCGTTCATTGTCACACTGGGCACCGCCTACATCCTGTTCGGCGTGACGGCAGGTGTCACCTCCATCGTGACTGGGCTGACTGTGGTGAGCGGCGTCGACCAGACAGCTGGGTATAGCTCTGCTCATGCGATCTTCGCTACCGCACTCGGCGGAGGCCAGCAATTTCCCATCGAAATGGTCTGGGCTTTAGCGCTGGTCGCGTTGGCGACATGGATACTCCTGGGCACTTCTTTCGGGAATTGGATCTTTGGCGTGGGCGGAGATGCCAATGCGGCACGTAACATCGGCGTACCGGTCACCCGCGTGAAGATTCTGCTGTTTGTGGGCACGGCTGTCTGCGCCTGCCTGTTGGCGACGATCCAGGTTGTGACCTTTACCACCGCGGATGTCCTGCGCGGCACGAACCTGGAGTTCGTTGCGATCGTCGCGGCGGTCGTCGGAGGGGTCCTGCTCACGGGTGGCTACGGTTCGGCTATCGGTGCTATGTTCGGGGCACTGGCCTTTGGTATAGTACAACAAGGTATCGTCTTTGCGGGCGTAAATGCTGAGTGGTACAGGGCTGTGATTGGACTGATACTGTTGCTAGCTGTGATGCTCAACAGCTACGTACGCAAACTGGCAATGGAGGCGCGACGATGAACACGATGAGCACGCAAACCACTCCTTTGATCGAAGTGCAGCATGTCTCAAAGTACTTCGGCAGTGTGATTGCGCTGAAAGACATTTCGATGAGTGTGAATGCAAGTGAGGTGATGTGCCTGCTCGGTGACAACGGGGCGGGCAAGTCGACCCTGATCAAAATCCTGTCCGGCGTACATCAACCCAGCGAGGGTCGCTACCTGTTTGAGGGAAAAGAAATGCATTTCTCCTCGCCGCGCGATGCGTTAAGTGTGGGTATTGCCACCGTCTACCAGGACCTGGCGATGATCCCACTGATGGGCATTTCGCGTAACTTTTTCCTCGGGTCGGAGCCAACCAAGGGCTGGGGACCATTTCGCCGTTTCAACGTGAAGTTCGCCGATCAGGTGACGCGCGAGGAGCTGGGCAAGATGGGTATCCGGGTGCGTGAGACGACGCAACCGGTGGGTACGCTCTCCGGCGGTGAGCGCCAATCAGTGGCGATTGCACGTGCCGTGTACTTCGGAGCCAAGGTTTTGATTCTGGATGAGCCGACGGCGGCGCTGGGCGTGAAGGAGGCAGGTGTGGTGCTGCGCTACATCGCCCAGGCCCGCTCACGAGGGCTGGGAGTCATCTTTATCACGCACAACCCTCATCATGCGTATCCAATTGGTGACTACTTCACGATTCTCAATCGTGGGAGCAGCTATGGCACGTTCGCCAAATCCGAAATCAGCCGCGAGGAACTCACCGCAATGATGGCAGGAGGCGAAGCGCTGGAGGAGCTGAGCCACGAACTAGCCGAGTTCGCACACACGGATGAGAAGGCTCGTGCGGCGTTGGAGGCGGCAGCGCATGAATTCGGAGCAGCGGCGGAGCAGCTACACGTTGAGCAACTGCCGCCCGCATTTGAGGAAGCGGAGCGTCACTTCGATCAGCTTCCTTCAACAGATGGAGAAGGAAAGCGATGATACAAGATGGGCAATTGCTCAACTATATCGGAGGCAAATGGGAGCGCTCACGTGCCAGCGATTATCTCGATGTACGTAATCCTGCTACCGCCGAGACGATGGTACGTGTGCCACTCTCGCCTCCTGATGAGGTGGACGAAGCGGTCCAGGCGGCCCAGGCGGCCTTCGCCGACTGGCGGCAAACGCCGCCAGTCGAGCGCATCCAGTATCTCTTCAAGCTCAAGCGATTGCTGGATGAGCACTTCGACGAGATCGCCCGTCTGACAGTTGATGAGTGCGGCAAAACGATGGCCGAGTCGCAGGGCGAACTGCGACGTGGGATCGAGAATGTTGAGGTTGCAACGGGCATCCCATCGTTGATGCAGGGCTACAACGTCGAAGATATCGCCCGTGGCATTGACGAACATATGTTTCGTCAGCCGGTGGGCGTGGTTGCCGCCATCACCCCGTTCAACTTTCCCGGCATGATCCCGCTCTGGTACCTGCCCTATGCCATCGCCTGTGGTAACTGCTTCCTGGTCAAGCCTTCAGAGAAGGTGCCCATGACGATGAGCCGGGTCTTTGACCTGATCGACGAGTTGGGCCTGCCACCGGGTGTGGTCAGCCTGGTGAATGGGGCGAAAGGGGTGGTCGATGCCTTGCTCGACCACCCGGCCGTGCGTGCCATCTCCTTTGTCGGCTCCTCCCCAGTGGCTAAGTATGTCTACAGCCGGGCAGCGGCCAACGGCAAGCGCGCCCAGTGCGCGGGTGGCGCCAAGAACCCGGTCGTGGTCTTGCCGGATGCCGATATGGACATGGCCACCCGCATCATCGCCGACTCCTCCTTCGGCTGCGCAGGACAGCGCTGCCTGGCAACATCGGTGACGATCACAGTTGGTGAGGCTGGCCCAGTCTTCAGGGAGCACATTACCGATGTGGCGGCTGAGCGCAAGGTCGGCTACGGACTCGAGCCGGAGGTCGAGATGGGGCCGGTGATCACGGCTGAGAGCAAGCAGCGCGTTGAGTCGTTGATCGGGAAAGGCGTGAGCGAGGGGGCGAAGGTTCTCGTTGATGGGCGCAATGCTTCGATCACCAACTACGAGCGTGGCTACTTCGTGCGCCCAACAGTCCTGGACAATGTCAACCCGCGTAGTGAGCTTGCCGGAATCGAGATCTTCGGCCCGGTGCTGAGCCTGATGCACGCTCAGACGATTGATGAGGCCATTGAGTTGGTGAACGCCACCTCCTATGGCAACATGGCGTGCCTGTTCACGAGCAGCGGTGCCGCAGCACGCAAGTTTCGCTACGAAGCCCAGGCGGGCAACATTGGGATCAACATTGGTGTGGCCGCGCCGATGGCTTTCTTCCCTTTCTCTGGCTGGAAAGAAAGCTTCTTCGGTAATATGCACGCTCAAGGCCGGGACGCCATCGAGTTTTACACCGAAAAGAAGGTGGTCGTCGAGCGCTGGCCCAGAGAGTGGTCGCGCAAATTTTAGCACGCACAGTCGCGTAGGGGCGGGAGTGGTGTGGACGTGAGGAGGGGACGCTTGCGTCGCCCTTGGGTTCAAAATCGCGTGGGGGACGCTTGCGTCGCCCTGGGTGGGAGGGCGTCTCGTCTGCGTGCGGTGTGCAGGTCGGGCACGCAGGGCGACGCAAGCGCCCCTACTAGCGATCAACATTGGCACTGCTTTTTGGCAGAATCCTATGCTATCTGCTGCCTGCTTGCCCATAGTTCAATTCCTAAAGGCCAAAAGATGAGAGGAGCACAATGATGGATATTCTTGTTGCCAACGCGCCTTGTTCATGGGGAGCGCTCGAATTCGAGGGGATGGGGGATGGGATCGCCTTCGGGCAGATGCTCGACGAACTGCGCGATACTGGCTATGTGGGCACCGAACTTGGCGACTGGGGCTATATGCCGACCGAACCAGTTGCTCTCAAGGAGGAACTGGAGAGGCGTAAACTGGCAATGGTTGGCGCGTTCGTGCCGGTAGCGTTGAAATACTCTGAAGCACACGCCAGCGGTGAAGCCAATGCAATGAAGGTAGCACGATTGCTTGCCGCGGTGTCGAACACCAATGTAGAGGATCATTTACCTTTGCTCATTCTTGCCGATGCCAACGGCACCGACCCATTGCGCACACAATATGCTGGCCGCGTCACATCTGAAATGAGTCTGAGTCCATCCGAATGGAAAACATTCGCCGGGGGTGCCGAACGCATTGCTCGCGCTGTGCGTAACGAAACTGGACTCGCGATGGCTTTTCATCATCATTGCGGTGGTTACGTCGAGACGCCAGAAGAAATCGCCCATTTCCTTGATATGACCAACCCTGACCTGCTCGGGCTGGTGTTCGATACGGGTCATTATCTCTACGGCTCTGGCGCCGTCGATGGCCAGGTCGTCCTTGACGGTCTCAAACGTCTCGGCAAACGTATCCTGCACGTGCATTTCAAAGATTGCCAGCCGCACATTGCTCAACAGGCTCGCACGGAAGGCTGGGATTATTTCAAAGCAGTACAACACGGGGTGTTTTGTGAACTGGGTCATGGTAGTGTGCCTTTTGGAGCAATCGTGGAGTGGCTACGCACGCGTAACTATCATGGATGGATTGTCGTAGAGCAAGATATCCTCCCTGGCATGGGTAGTCCGAAAGCGAGTGCCCAACGGAACCGGGTCTATCTTAGACGCATTGGTTTGTAGTGTACAAGGAAAGGAGATTCCTCATGCGTGCACATTCGTTGAAGATCGGCCTTATTGGCGCTGGACGTATCGGTCATATGCATGCCGAGCATATCACCTCACGTGTCAGATCAGCCCAACTACTCATGGTGGCGGATGCATTCGAGGAGACTGCCAGAGAGTGTGCGGAGCGCTACTCTATTCCTTACTTCGTGCAAGATTACCATGCAATATTAGATCATCCAGATATTCAGGCAGTGGTGATCTGTTCGTCCACCGATACCCATGCTCAGATTATCGAGGAGGCAGCACAAGCTGGCAAGCACATCTTTTGCGAAAAACCGATTGCGCTTGATCTTCCATCGATTGACCGGGCGTTAGATACCGTAGAACGCTCTGGCGTTAAACTACAAATTGGCTTCAATCGGCGCTTTGACGCTAATTACCGTCGTGTGCGGCAGGCTATAGAACAAGGTGAGGTCGGTCAACCACACCTGCTCCACCTCATCAGCTATGACCCCGACCCGCCACCAGTTGAATATATAACAGTCTCTGGCGGTATCTTCCTCGATATGACCATCCATGACTTTGATATGGCCCGTTTTTTGCTCGGGAGCGAAGTGGAGGAGATCTTTGTCCTGGCAAGCGTTATGAACAATCCTGCCATCGGTGCAGCCGGCGATGTTGACACCACGGTGGTCATGTTGCAATTTACTAATGGTGTGATTGGTACGATCAGCAACAGCCGTCATGCTGCCTATGGTTATGATCAGCGGCTGGAACTGCTGGGCAGCGCAGGAGCAATCTCTATCGGAAACAATTACCCGAACACCGCGATCATCAGCGATGGCCGCAGTGTCCGGCGTGATCTGCCTCTCTACTTCTTCATCGAACGCTATACCGAGAGCTTCGTGACTGAGATGACAGCTTTCGTGGATGCCGTGCTCCATGACGCACCTGTTCCTGTCACTGGACGTGATGGGCGCGTCCCGGTGGTCATGGCACTGGCAGCGGATAAGTCCCTCGCAGAACACCGCCCCGTCCCCCTCAGTGAAATTGAGCAAAGGATGTAATTATGAAGGTCAAAATGACCAGAGGCAAATTTGAGGGTATCAACGCCTGTGCTGACAAGCGTGGTGTCATCGCCGCGCTGGCCGTAGATCACCGGGGGAATCTCCTGCAAGAGATTGCCAGGTCACGGGGTGAAAAAGGCACTGCTTCTGCTGCCGACATGCTTGCGTTCAAAACAGCGGTCACCAAAACTTTGACTCCCTATGCCAGTGCAATTCTCTTAGATCCAGAATATGGTCTCGGAGCGATCTCTAGCCGCTCTCCCAGCACCGGTGTGATGCTTGCTTACGAGAAGTCTGGCTACGATTTCAACACGAAGGGTCGCCTGCCCGACTTGTTGCCAGAATGGAGCATCCGGCGGCTGATCGGCGTTGGAGCGCAAGCCATCAAAATTCTCTTGTACTACAATCCGTTCGATGATGCTCAAATCAACCTTGTCAAACAAGTCTATATTGAACGCGTCGGCGCAGAATGTATGGCATTGGATGTGCCGTTTTTTCTAGAGCCGCTTGTATACGACGACATGCTTGGTGATGAGAAAGGGTTGGCATTTGCCAAAAAGAAGCCAGAATATGTCGCACGTGCCATGCAGGAGTTTTCAAAGCCGCAGTACGGCGTGGATGTGCTCAAAGTCGAGATGCCCATCAATCCCGCGTTTATGGCAGGCAGCAGCGCTTTCACCGGAGAGGGAGTGGCCTACTCGCCTCAGGAAGCGATTGAGCATTTCCGCAACGCAGCAAGCGCAACAACCATGCCTTTCATTTTCCTAAGTGGCGGTGCCACCGACCAGGTATTCTGCGAAATGCTGGAGTTAACTGCTGAAGCAAATATCAAGTTTTCGGGCGTACTGTGCGGTCGTGCGACCTGGCAGGGAGGTCTTCCAATCTTTGCGAATGAAGGTGTGGTAGCGCTCACTCACTGGCTCGGAGATCGTGGCGCGCAAAACATCCAGGCCATCAACAATGTGCTTGCACGCTGCGCAACACCATGGTGGGATGTGTATGGCGGCAGAGACAACATCGAGATAATCGAGAAAGAAACGGTAGTGCACTGAGCCTGGTATTTTCTTTGGAAGCTTCTTCAATGTGTCAGAGGCCTTATCGCCAGGGCCTGTGAATTATTGCTGGAAGTGAGAGTTAGGCTTTCAGGGCGACGTACCTCTGCGGTCGCCCTGGCTGTGCTACAGAATGCTCTTATTCAGCGTCGCCAAAAACTCAATATTGTTGCTGGTCTTAGACATATGCTGCAATAGAGCCTCCATTGCCTCCATGCCCCTCTGATCTGCCAGCGTTGAGAACATGCGGCGCATCACCACGAC
>JBKPBA010000129.1:0-4040 GCA_046726675.1 Chloroflexota bacterium | reverse complement strand
ATTCATGCTCATATGTTTCGGGATGGCACCGGCTGCAGAGGATAATTCAGCGCTTCTCGCGCGGTCCATCGTCGGTTGGTTTTCCCGGCAGCCATAACTGGGGTCCGCTGCCGGTAGCGTTGCGCCACCAGTTTTCCACCTCGCGGCTGCCGGTTGCACGAGCGTTATCCGTAGCGCTGCATGGGGACGCACACAATGAGAGTACGCTCGCCACCATTGTAGATGGGCCAGGAGTTGTGGGGTCTGCTGGGCCGTGGCCCAGGTGCGACGCGCCAGAGCTGAGATCCCATGACGGACAGTCAGATTGACTCGCTCAATAAAGGCGGTATTCAGCCGTTCAGATAGACCCAGTCCGAGGCCTCGCGGCTTTGAGAGCGGCCTCTGTCCCAAGGTGCATCACGTGCGTGACCTGCACCAGCTTGCGCCTCCGGTAACATTTTTTCACCTGCTCGTAGATCAAATCCGCCGCCACCTGCCACTGGCGTGCTTTCCGCCCTTGGTGACCCACCTTGAGCCACTGTCCAAAGTGGGCCGTCAGCGCATAAAAGTACAAGTTGAGAACATCGCTGGTGAAGAGCGGGAGACAGAAAGGCGGCCAGGTGAAAAAAAGCTACCGGCGGCGCAAGGTAGTGCGCGTCACGCCCGTGATGCGCCTTGGGACACAGACAGCTCTTCAGGTCACGAGGCCTCGGACTGGGCCTGTCTGGACGGCTGAACACCGCTTTCATCGAGCGGGTGAACCTGACGGTGCGTCATGGCGTGGCAGCGCTCGCACGTCGTACATGGGCTACAGCGAAGCCCGCCCCACAACTCCTGGCTCATCTGGAGTGGTGGCGCGCGTACTCTCATTGTGTGCGGCCTCATGCAGCGCTACGGATGGCGCTCGTGCAGCCGGCAGCCGCGAGGTGGTAAGCTGGCGGCGCAACGCTACCGGCAGCGGACCGAAGCTCTGGCAGCGGGGAGAACTAACCGACGCTGGACTATACGAGAAGTGCTCTGTTTTCCTATGCCGCCGGTGCCATGCTTCACAATGTGAGCGTGAATGAAGTGAGAAGACGCCCAGTGAAATAACAGTAGGCAGCTTGGTGAAGGTGAGAGCAGGTAGGAGCGCGTGGATCTACAGGATGAAGCGGCCTTCCTGTACAGTCGAATAAGGAGAAAATCAGCCCGAAATGCGTTCTCAGGGGGCTGATCGAATTATCCACCATATCCAATGGCAGTACCGGTTGTTCCAATCAGACTTGAAACGGCTCTTTTGCGAACAAATGTCCTAAGAAGACAGCACAGAGAGCGTGGAGACTCCCTCGCCGACCCGATCCACTACCCCAACCAGATCATACCCTGCTGTAAATAGCGGGAAGGGGGCACCGAGATAGGTCCCTCACGGATGAGGACATCCGCAAAGGCCATTATCGCGCCAAGGCACCGGCTAACGCCAGTACCTCTGGGGTCACCTTGTGGCAGGACGCAATCGCTTGCTCAAGCGGGATCTCGGTCACCTGCCCCTTGACCCAGCCGGTCACTATGCCTCCTCTTCCCTCTGCCAGATTGTGGACGGCGGCCGCTCCCAGCTGACTGGCGAGCAGGCGGTCAAAGAAGGTCGGAGAGCCGCCACGCTGGACATGCCCCATGACGCTTAAGCGTGCTTCAAAGCCGCCGGGATGGTGTTCAAAATAATTCACCAGCTCTTGTGCTTTCAAGGTCGCCCCTTCAGCCACCACGACGATGTAGTGGGGTTTGCCACGAGCATAGGTCGCCAGCATATCTGCCACGATGGTCTCAGGGGTGATATCGTGCTCAGGGACGACTGCCAGTTCAGCTCCGGTGGCAATAGCTGCCATCAGTGCCAGGTAGCCAGAGTGACGGCCCATGACCTCAACGATGAAGGCACGATGATGCGAGGAGGCGGTATCTTTCAAGCGGTCGATATACCCAATCGAGGTGTTTAAGGCCGTATCGACCCCGATCGTTGTCTCGGTCTCTGCCAGGTCGTTATCGATCGTGGAGGCTACCCCGACCACCGGGAACCCCAGCCGATGCAGAGCCAGCGTGCCTTGCTGGGACCCATTGCCGCCGATCACGATGAGGCCTTCGATGCCAGCTGTTTGCAGGTGGCTCCTCGCCTGGCACTGCACCTCCGGGGTGTGAAAACTGGGGCAGCGAGCACTCCCCAGCAGGGTCCCTCCACGCTGGATGATCCCACCAACGGCACGGTTATCCAGGGGCCGGAAGTGGCCCTCCACCAGACCAGCATAGCCGTTGAGCACGCCAACCGTCTCGAGACCATGTGCTGAAGCCGCACGCACTACAGCGCGAATCGCCGCATTCATGCCGGGGGCATCACCCCCGCTTGTCAGGACGGCGATACGTTTCCCACTGACCATGGCCGTGTCCCTCCTGAAGAGGCGGTATCAGTCGTAGCCTCTTTCTTGCCAGTATATCACGACGACAACGACGAGTGCATCCTGTGGTGCCATCAACACTGTCAGGCTTCTCAAAAGTCGAGGACCCAGGCAAGGGCTCATCGGGGTGAGAGGCGAAGCGCCGGAGCTGGCGAGTAACGTTCGGGACCTGATGCAAATCCATCAAAGAGAGCACCATAGTGTTGAGCACCGCCAGCATTTGGCCAGTACGTGCCAAGGTGGCGAAAAAGTGTGACGTGCCATATGACTGAGGATGAGCTTGCTCACTTTCTGCTCTCTTGCGTGTAAAACAGGTTTTTTCTCCACAGAGTGTTTAGGTTAATCAGGGTGTTGGGCCACAGCGGTGGCGTGTGCATCAAGACTGCGAACCACTCCCCATGGGTTCCTTGGGAAGGCTGGCCTCCGAGGAGTAATGGATACTGTTGCTCAATTCATTTGCCCTCTATTTGGGTAGCTGTTCAGGCTCACTCTGAGCGGATGAACGCTTTCTCGCCGAGTTGAGAGAACGAATTGAGCAACAGTATCAGTATTGGAATGAAAAACAACGCTCAGGAGTGCAATGCATTGCGTCCTTTTGCTCTCCTGTGCGCAAGATGAGATGAGTCAACCAATCAGCAGCTTGGGATAAAATCTCATCATCGTCTTGTTGTGACTCAATGCGTGTCTGCTTTTCAGGTAGAGCCCAGATCAGGTCCCTGCGAAAATCGATCGACATCCGCCAAAATCGCCAGGAAACACGGATTCTCTGGTACATCTTTGCGGGCAACTCTTTCAAGCACTATCGAGATTCCATGTCTTCCCTACGTGAATGGCTGGCGTAAAGAAAAGGAGTTTAACCCATAATTGTAAGCATATGGCACGACGTCACCCCTGAATCAAAAGCTGATGCCTATCTCAATTACCTGAAGGCAACAGGCCTGAGGGAGTGCCGTGCGACTGAAGGCAACCGGGGGAGTGCAATTTCTCAGGAAGATCAGCGCGGGGCGTGTGGCATTTCTCATCGTCTCCTACTGGGAGTCGTACGATGCCATTCGCAAGTTTGTCGGGGAAGATATTGATCAACCGGTCTATTATCCTGAGGACAAAGAGTATCTTCTCGGATTTGAGCCCAAAGTGGGGTATGGCACCGATTCGTGCCAAATTGGGCCATTTGACAGAACATGAACGTGTTTGCATTCTCTCTATCGCCCCTCAAGTGCAAAAGTGGTATACTTTGACTGGTCATCAGCGTAGCATTTTTGTCGTGCCTTGGGCGAGATAGCGCACCTCATGGGCTATTTGCTGCTATACCACCAGAGGCCGGAACGGACGGATGCTGCTGTCGCTGTCTTCGCGAACAGGACAGGTAGCGTTGGTGTGCTGGTGCAACATAGAGGAGCTTCTAAGGATTCACTGGAGTATCTCTCATGGTTATGAACAGATCACCACTAGTAGACCGCTACCAAGGCCAGGCTCGTGGTCTCTGGCGCGAACTGGGCACGAACGCCTACGAGACCATCAGGCAGCGTTTCCTGGTTCCAGCAATGATCCTGGATTCCCTCAAAGCGCTGTAACGAGCGCTGGCCGGGGCTACCGCCAGTGTGAAGCCGGAGAGCGTTCCCGCCACACTCTCTGCTA
>JBKPBA010000128.1:0-17637 GCA_046726675.1 Chloroflexota bacterium | reverse complement strand
GTTATTCTTTGCTCTATCATACCAGGAGGGATCCCTTATCCCGCACTCACGTTAACTTAATGTCTATGAGGCTTTGTAATGCCTTCCCGCTGGGAGGGCATGTCCAATGCTTTAGTAGAAGGTATGGCGTGTGGCCTGCCTTGTGCAGCCACACGCGTGAGCGGCAGCGAGGACATCATCACTGATGGTGTAAACGGCCTGCTGATACACTATTTGTGTCAATTAATCTAAAATAATATATACACTCACTTCCTAACCATGAGTGATGATTACTTGCATAACTACCATATACATTTTTGATAAATTTATATATACTATCGCCAGAAAAAAATCTGGCCATTCCGGGAACGGGCAAGTTGTATCGGTAAACAGCCGTTAGCTTTAGTCCATGGTGACCGAACATTTCCACGAGCTTTGCACTTCCAAGTCGATTCATTGTGTATGGGATCGATAATAGGCTGTTTCGGAGTATTGAATAACGATGAACCAGATAGCCTATAGGATGCTGAAAGTCAGAGTTCTGTACAATAATGCTACCGTTGGGTTTCAACAGTGAGGCCATCTTGGTAATAACATCCGCTGGGGAGTCAACATGGGCCAACACACCTAAACAAAGTATCAAGTCATAAGATCGAAATCCCAATTCTGCATGCATAAAATCTTCATTTACCATCTTTACATTATCTGAAAACTCCGCAGGAATGTGCGAGCGCGCAATAGATAACATATTACTGGAGATATCCAGCAATGTAAGCTGAGTATGTTGTTGCAACAGAGGCAAAGAAATAGCCCCATTTCCACATCCTATATCTAGAATAGAACCGAAAAAGTTATCACATACAAAGCCCTTTACAACCTCCGCCCGGATCCGAATATTGTAATCACTCCTTAGAAGATATCGCTCTGGTTGAATGAAGAAGGACTTGACTTGATCGATCCTGTTGTTCATGGGTTCTCAAACCTACCTTCCTGTCTGGCAAGCGATTATCATACCTCAGTCAGGTCGGGTGGTCTCGACCGGTTCCTGATTGTTCAATGCATCTGTTATCGAGTCCCAGACCGAGGGGTCCGATGGCTCAGAACGGCACTTCAAAATCCTCTCATACGCCAGCAAGAGATTCTTTTTGCTATGATCCCAGTTAAGCTCCTCTGCAATCCGCTTACGCCCAATTGCGCCCATTTTGCGGCGGAGTTCTACATTGTCAAGCAAGACTTCAATTTTGTTGGCGAAATCTTCCACCAGGTTCGGCATAGCGTAGAGCGCTGCCTCCTGTGCAGAAAAGCGTGTCTCAGCAAGATCAAAGGCCACCACAGGCTTCCCTAAGGCCATATAATCCATTGTTTTGATCATCGTAGAGTACTCGTTCAACCCATTTTGTGGATCGGGCACGAGCCCTACATCTGCCACCGCCAGATAGCGTAGGACGTCCGAGCTCGTTATCCAGCCAGTGAAGCTGACGTACTCATCGAGTTGCAGTTGATGAGCGAGCATCTGCAGTGCGGAAATGCGCTCACCATCTCCTATCAGAACCAGCGAAACATCTCGTCGGCCACGTTTATGAAGGAGCTCATCCAGTGCGTAAAGAGTGTACTCAACACCATCTTGAACACCCATCTTCCCTACATAGGCCAGGAAATGACGGTGCCCCATCCTCAACTCTGGCTCAGGTGTGATCAACTTCATGCGCTCCAAATCAGGCCCATTTCTTACCACAAATACCCTGTCGGCTGGACAGCGGCCCCGCTCGATAGCCAACCCTCTCTGCGACGCGTTGGTTGTGATGACCAGGTCAGCCGTGTGGTAGCTACACCGTTCCAAGAAGAGTTGAAGCCGATAAAGTAACTCCTTGCGCCCTTTGAATTTCGCATGGAACAGCTCCGGCGCAAGGTCATGCTGGTCAAACACGAATTTTTTCCCAAGCAGTCGATAGAACAGTCCTATCATAAAGAACAAGTCGGGAGGGTTAGCAGCATGAATCACATCAAAACCATGACGCAATAACACAACAAGGCTCAACCAGAATGTCTTCAAGAGAGCAATACCGTATTCCGCAATATAGGAAGTGAACTTGTTCGCGTTTGCAGACAGCTTATAGCGATAAATATGGATGTTATCAATACACACATAGCTCTCTTGATGCTGAGAAGTGCCCTTAGGGCAAATAACACTAACCTGGAAGCCGTGATCGCGTAGCGTAGTGGCCTCAGCCCAGATGCGTGGGTCCAGAGGTACAGGAAGATTTTCTACTAACATCAGTACTTTATGAGTGGTGGCCATGGATACTTTGCCTCCTATTACTGATCACTTTTTCGTAGACTGCTATAACCTGCTTCGCTACGACTGAACGATCCAGGTGCGCGATGTCGGTTCTGCCGGTGGTCGGCTCTACATGTCGAAGTGCCTCTTGAAGGGCTGCCGCTAATACATCGGGATCCCGGGGACACACACTACAACCCCTGGTACGCCCAATAACCTGGTATACATCACCAACGTTAGTCGAGACAACCGGTACATTGCATGCCATGGCCTCTTTGACAATGTTGGGCGACCCCTCGGTTACCGATGAGAGGATGAGCACGTTGCTGGCATTTAGATACTGCACGAGTTTAGTTTGTGGCAATCCGTTGGCAACTATCAGTTCAGCAGTCACCCCACTGGCATGCAGGCGTTCGACAGCAGCTTGAGCCAGAGGGAAATCTTTCCAGGGTTTTTTCGGATCATTGCCGAAGAGGACAAAGTAGCTATCCTGATCCCACCCCAGGGCAGCACGCGCTTCTGTACGCGGGATAGGGCGAAACAACTCAAAATCCACCCCGTTGGGAATGACAAAGATTTTATCTGTCGCTATGGCCTTTGCGGCCTTTTTCATTCCCTCAGATTTGACGATCACGGCGTCAACCCGGTGGCAAAGCCAGCGACTGACAGATGTGACCAGTGTTCCCTTCTTGCTATAGTCACCACACGCGTTCACCCTGCCCATCAGGTCAGTGCCCAGGAAGGAGGCGACTGTAGGCGTAGTCCGCTGCATACGCGCAATCAGGGCCCACTGTCCGTAATGCCCATGCACAATGTCGAAATGCCCCGTGAGCGTCTTGAAGAAAACCTGTATGGCTGCTGCAGCATAGCGGAGCAGCACTGGCCCAGGCTTTGGATGGATAACCTCTACTTCAAGGCCTGCCGCGATGAGCGAATCGATCTGGCTTTTGATGAACGTGCCCAGGTGGGGAAACCGTTCTGTCGGATATATCCCGGTCACCATCAAAACACGCATCGGTTTCCTTGTAGTCTCTCGTTCCACGGTCGTGGTGGACATAGACAAAGCGTATGATCTCCTTTGCTCTCTTTACCGACAGGTACACACTACCGATTACTCGTTATCTGCATCTGCGTACTCTGCTCAACATGCATGGGTGGCTCGTCCATATAGATTTGGAACCAAAGTTCCAGGCAAAGCAGAGCCCAGATTGCTTCACCGTAGTTGACTGGCTTCGTATCGTTGTGTGCCCTCAGCAGGTTACGAATGAACTGTAGATCAAAGATGCCGCGTTGTCGTGCTCGCGATGAATCGAGCATATCATAGGCGTAGTCGATCAGATCACGGCGAAACCAGTGCTTGATAGGTACACTAAAGCCGTGTTTGCGGCGTGTTAAAATCGCTGGAGGCAGGATATCTGCACCGGCCTTCTTCAGCAGGTACTTCAATACGCCGTTACGCGTCCGAATGGCTGAGGGCAGTGACGAGACATATTCAACGAGATACTGATCGAGCAGTGGAGCTCGTGTCTCCAGTGAGTTGAGCATACTGGCTTTATCGACCTTGACCAGTATATCGTCGGCGAGATATACCCGCACATCGACATATTGCTGCTGTGCTGTTATATCTAGATCCGATACTGCACGAAATTCATTAATTTGTGATTCGTAAGGATCATGCTCGCACACCAGGTCAAAATATTCGGGAGAATAGATTGAGGAACGCGAGCCAGGTGGGAAGGTTACCCCTGCGTGCACACAACGAGTGGCTAAGTCCTTACGCCAGGTGCCGAGGCGTTTTTTGCCGCGCATACCCTCAGGCATAAGCATGCTTCCGTACCCAAGCAAGAATCGCATAAATCCTGGAATTCGGCTGATTGTCAACTCACGCTGATAACTGTAATAGCCACCAAAGATTTCGTCACCTCCATCGCCGGTAAGAACGACGGTGACATGTTCGCGCGCCAGCTTTGAGACATAGTAGGTCGGCAACATCGATGGATCGGCGAAGGGTTCGTCATAGGCCCAGACCAGTTGTGGCAGCACCGAGACCAGCTCCGGCCGGACGAAGAACTCGTGATGATCGGTACCGAAGTGCCTGGCCACCTGCCTGGCATAGGGGAGTTCACTGTAGTCGTCCTCCTCAAAGCCGATGGAAAAGGTCTTGACGGGCTGCGACATCACCGAACTCATCAACCCTACAACGATGCTCGAATCGACTCCACCACTCAAAAACGCACCCAATGGCACCTCGCTCATCAAACGAACTTGCACCGCCTCTTTCAGAAGCTCATGTGTACGCTCGATGGCCGTGGCTTCATTGTCCTGGCAGGTGGGTGTAAAGGGAAGTTCCCAGTAGCGTTTCGTGCTGATCTGCCCATCTTCATAGATTAAGATATGGGCCGCGGGAAGCTTTGAGACGCCCTTGAAGAGCGTATGCGGTGTGGGAACCCAGCTATACGCCAGATATTCATCGAGGGCAATGGCATTGACTTCGCGTGGGATATTCGCCTCAAGAATCGATTTGATTTCAGAGCCAAAGATCAATCTCTGCCCATCCCAGTAGTAATTCAGTGGCTTCTTGCCGAAGCGATCACGGGCAGCCAATAGACGCTGGCGTTTTCTATCCCAGAGAGCAAAGACGAACATGCCGCGCAGGTGCTTGACGCAGTCATCACCGTACTCCTCGTAGGCATGCACAATGGTCTCGGTATCACTATTCGTGTTAAAGTGATGGCCACGCGCTCGAAGTTCTTGCTGCAGCTCATGGTAGTTATAGATTTCTCCATTGAAGACGACGAGGATGCTCTCATCTTCGTTAAAAATGGGTTGATGACCACCAGCAAGGTCAATAATCGAGAGACGACGCATGCCCAGTGCCGCTCCATCACCTACCCATACACCCTGATCATCTGGCCCACGATGGCGAATGACCTTGCACATGCTATCTATGAGTCGCTCTGCATTTTCGCGACTGCGCTCTACGTCAATAAATCCGGCTATTCCACACATAGGGTTCTATCCTTTCGCATATCCACTATGATCGCTGCCAGATTGTAGAGGATGGAATATCCCCGGCGCTCTGACTGGGATGACCGATAATTCTTTGATAAAGTTCTACATACATATCCATAACTTGTTCAAGTGTATAGTGCTTTTCGATCGTTTCGCGCGCAGTGCGTCCATAATTCCGAATCAATAATGGATCACACAGGAGGGTAAGTAGTGCCTGTGCCATGCTCTGATAGTCCTCAAGTTCGACGAGCAGGCCGTTGACACCATGCTGAATGATATCTTCACTACCACTGACACGTGTAGACACGCAGGGCAGACCGCAAGCCATCGCTTCCAGGACGGCATTCGGCATGCCTTCCCAGCGCGAAGGGAGTACTGCTATGTTCCCCCGGTGCAGTTGCGCGGGTACATCGCTCTGCGCACCTGTAAATTCAACACTGCCTGCAATACCAAGCGCATCCGCCATCCGCTCAAGCTGGCTTTGGAGAGAACCACTGCCCACAATGATCAGCCGTGCTTGCGGGACCTGCTGATGTACCAGGTACCACGCTTGCAGAAGAACATCGATGCCCTTTTCATAGCGCAATCCGGTGATGCAGACGACAACCTGGGTACGCTCATCGGGGGAAGTATCACCTTGAGTAGGGTTGAAACGGGTGATGTCTACTCCATTGGGAATCAACTGTATATCGGGCAGGTGGAAGCCATGTTCAGCAAGGTGATCCCTCATACGTGAGCTAAGCACGACCACTACAGCACGAATCCTCAGTAGCAAGGAATGTGTCAATCGTACAACAGGCTTCCCCATGCGTTCCAACACCTCTAAATCGCTACTGGCGTTGACTCTCCCGCTGACTCGCAGCCGTCCATCGACTTGCAGCCATGGTGCAGTAGCATCAAGCGGCCCAGCAAGCAAGGATACATTTTTGTGTGATTTTGCAAGCTTACCGGAGCCGGTGGAACGTACTGAAACAAGCATTCGTTTGCCAGCCAGCTGGCACACCAACGCGGCCAGCAATGCCAGGAAGGTGAGCTTGTAAACGTGTAAGATGTCGTAGCACTTGCGGTATCTCCACAGCGTCCCGCACATAACCAGCATAGCCAGCAGGTACGCCAGTTTTTGCAGTGGTCTGGGTAGCTTCCACCTATCTTCCAGGAGCATGCCAGCTACACGTATAACCGGCACACCTTCGAGCATTTCACGCCGCGGCCAGGCCTTATAATGGCGGAGTGTAATGATCGTTACTCCATAACCTCTCTCCCGCAAGCTGCAAGCGTGTGCAAATGCCTGTTTTTCGGCCCCGCCAATGCCTGGAAGAAAGGTGGCAGTAACGAGGTAGATGCGTGGATTGATCATCATTTCCCTCTACTCTCTAATACAAGGGGTAAAACGCTTTTCTCTCCTGCCAGAAGACGGTGGTAGAGGTCCAGGCACCGCTCGACAACGGTGGCCAGTTGATAATTGCGAACGACGGTTGTCCGCGCCTCCAGGCCCAGTCGTTGCGCGAGGTCGGTATCCTCTATGATGCGGCGCAGGGCCTGGGCCATCTCAGCTGGTTGCTCCGGTTCCACCAGCAGGCCGTTCACACCATCAATGATGATGTCCTCGCTGCCGCTCACGCGTGTTGCCACACAGGGCAGGCCACACGCCATACCTTCCAGTAAGGCGTTGGACATGCCCTCCCAACGAGATGGCATGACGAGGCCCCAGGATTGTTGTAGGAGATCGACTACATCTGTTCGCAATCCGAGAAACTCTACGCTGTCCTGGATGCCCAACTCCGCAACAATGCGTTCCATCTGCGCCCTATACACACCTTCGCCAACCAGGCGTAGCCTTGGCTTGAAATATGCGCGCCAATTGGCTGGTTCACGCATCATCCTTCCCCATGCGTGCAATAGCACATCGACTCCCTTGGCAAAATACAATTGTGCCACACAAATGATATCGCGCTCTGGCCTCGTCGGATCGGGCCGTCGTTCAGGGGACGGTTGGAACTTCGCCGTATCGACGCTACCGGAAATGTGTACAATTTGACTGGCGCGAAATCCGTGCGAGGTGAGATAGGAGCGGGTGCGGGTACTCAGAATCTGGTAGTATGCATCCGACTTCCGCAGGAAGTGTAACATCAGGTTGCCCAATGCTAATTGAGGAAAATGGTTGATGTCACCCCCACGTGCTACCTCCTTAGAATCGACTGTCAGGAAAGACGTTTCGGTCAAGGTATCGGCCATCAGCCTCGCTCCATGCTCAAGCTGTTTACGTTGTGTCTCGCTTGGCCCCGCGCTCTGGACGCCAAGTATGACTGGTTTATGGAGAAGCTTGCCGGCGAGTGCTGCGACTGGTAACAACTGGATGGCATGAATCACGTCATAAGAGTGACGCAACCGCCAGAGTGCCAGGAGCAACGCGATGAAGACAGGCAAATGACCGAGCCTGCCGATCCGTAGCCGTCCTCCGCGTCTATATATTCCACCTACACGTACAACTGGTAGGCCGTCAAGCGTTTCTGTCCGTTTCCACTGTTTATGGTGCCGCACTGTGACAACAATCACATCATGTCCAAGAACCTGAAGCTGACGTGCCTGTTTCTCAGCTCGCACCTGCGCACCGCCAACAGAGGGCGAGAACAAAAAGGCAACGAAACAGACCCGAATACGATCTTTCACAAAGTCACTCCTTACCGAACTATCTCATTTCTTATGGTGAAGCCAGATAGGACTAACTCGCTCCCGTTTTGCCCCTGTACTACCGGCAGGCGCGGCAGCGTCTCGTCGTCATCAAAGGCTTCTTGATCGGCCTCGGGTGATTGTTTCGATGCAGACCAGCAGAGGGCAAAAGGGAGAGCCATAATAATCCAGAAGTAAATACCGATTGCCTGATTCCAGATCTCATTGTTATCGAGCGACTGTATTAACACGTTGACAAAGACCGCCAGCGCCACCGCGAACAGTGCGCGCTGTTCGCCAGTAGATCTTCGTGCTCCTCTGATCAAGCTGATAGCCAATGTGGCAAAGGTCAATATGAGCAGGGTCGCTCCGATGATGCCCTGGTTATAGAGGGCCTCCAGAATGAAATTGTGCGGTGCAGTACCAAAACCTATTCGCAGATTGGTCAACAAAACGTTGGCAGCATTGAAACCGTTGCCCAGCAGTTGTGTTGGGTCAAAATGGTCGAGTAGTGCCTGCCAGATGTAGGTACGTCCATTGAGCGACGTAATATCCTGGCTGAAGAAACGGTCGAAGAGGGGCAGATTGCCTAGTTTCATCACGAGCACTGTGAGGGTAGCCAGTGCCAGTATGCCGCTGAGCAGGCCAATCCTCATCTTCCTTGAGGGGAGAAAGAGGATCAGGACGATAATGCTCAGTGGCATACTGATAAAAGCGGTACGTGTGAAGGTCAGCCCAAGTGTCATCAGAAAGACGAGGATCAACACCACGCCACTGACACGCTTAAGGCCCTGCAGCGTGAAGGTGCGGTAGATTGCAAGTGGGATGATCATGGAGAGAAAGAAAGCCAGTGTTGGCGGCGTCTGGCCAAAGATCGAACTAATGCGGAAGAGCGAGGTTGCAGGGTCTGCAAAGCCATTTTGCTTGGTTATATAACCATAGATACCATACAGCGAAACAAAGGTGGTCACGAGCAGGATGGCATCGATAAGCCCTATCAAGCGCCGTCTTGCGGTGAGCAGATTTATAGCCAATACGCTCACCGCTACATAATCCAGCATGAGCAACCAGCTCGTCAGGGACGCTCCTACGCTATTAGGAGAGATGCCGATGCCGACAAATACCCACAAGAGGAAGATGAGCAGAATGGCCAGCGCCCGCATGCGTCGAAACGTCTGTTTGATCGGCATACAAGTCATCAAAAGCAGGGTGGGAACCGTCAGGCCCGTATCAAAATTGTTGCCCTGGAAGATCTGCAGCGATGAGCCAAAGAAGACATTAAGCATTGCCCATGCGATCAATAGCGTATAGCGGTAGCGCAGAAAGGCCAACACAACGAGCGACCCAAAGGCGGCTCGCAGGGTATAGAGCGCGTTCTGAAAGACGCCGGCAATTCCAATTGCAAAGACCGCCAGCGCGATACCGATACGCACGATCTGTTGGCGCAGCCTATAGGGAATGTTGAACAAGGAGAGATGATCTTTCCTCCAGGTAACCAACTTCAGGTAGTAGGAGCTAGAGCCTATCTTCCGCATCACATTCAGCACCTCAGACGGAGGTGTGAAGAGGTCGAGCTTACCGATCTTGCGCTGTAGGATAAAGAACAGAATGAACATGGTGCAAAAGTAGACTGCCGAGGTAGCCAGGGCAATGCCGGTACTCTGCCAGAGGCGAGCAAAGATATAGTCAAAGAAGGCATTGGCAACCACACTGAATGCGGTGACACCCATGAGCACCCTGGTCCTACCAAGAGCACTAAATGCCCTCGCTGTGAGAAAGCCTAACGCCATAGGTGTTAGACCTACCACAAAACCCGCCAATGTGCTTGCAGTATGGTTCGTATCGGCGGCAGAAAAGGCCCCACGCTGAAAGAGGATTTGCACCAGGGGATGCGCCAGCACAAGCATGAATGCAGTCAACACGATGGTAACACCGCCCACGGCCCACAAATACAGGCGCAGCGTTTCCTTGAAGGCTTTCATATCATTCATCGAGACTTGACGTGAGAGATAGGGTAGTGCGGCGCGTCCAACGGAAACAAAAATGACACCGACAGCTACACTGATGAGTTTGAGCGAATAGCTAAGGGCGGAGATACTGCCAGCAGAGAGGGATGAGGCAAATATCTGATCAACTAAGGGACTCGCCTGATCGATTAATGCGTCGATAAGCAACGGCCACATCGCTACCAAAATTACACCCATTGCCGGGTGGCGCAAGTCCATGACAAGCCGGTAGGAGAGCCCTGCTCGTCGCGCACGTACAAGAACCATGCAAAGTTGCAGGCAGGTTCCTACCAGGATGCCTATACAAAGTATGACGACGCTCTCGAATCTGCCTAGCGTCAGTACAAATATGGCCGTGGTGAGCGGCACCAATAATCCAGCATAAGCGGGCCAACCAAACTGGCCTTCTGCATTGAGAAAGGAATCCAGGAAGCCTATCACCACCATCAGTAATAGTACGGGATAAATAAATGGGGTCAGGCTCACGGCGAGTCCCGCACGGTATGGATCCAATGCCGGAGCCGAAAGGTAAATCATCTGTTGACGAAAAGTGAGCATTAGCAGGGTGAGCAGCCCGCCACCTAAAAATAAGAGATTCAGCAATGTACTGAAGAGTACAGAAGCCTGCTCTTTCCCCTGCGTGCGCACTCGTGTGTAGACAGGAATGACAGAAGCCTCTAGCGCACTACCTATCAGTTGGGCTAATAGCAGAGGTAGTGCAGTCGCGACAAAGTATGCGTCCATTGTCGCCCCTGCACCAAAGCGTCCTGTGACGACAATCTGATTGAGCATGCCGAAAACACGGACCAGCAGAGCAGCAGAGGCAAGGCTCAGCAAGGCGCGAAAAATATGCTTATTGGCACTTTTAACACGCACTGCCATCATATGTGCAGTGGTAGTGGTTAGAGGCCCAGAAGAGCGAGACATTTTTTAATATACCTTTTCAGAGCCGAAAAATCTTTTCATCGTTATAGCCTTGTGTCATATTACGCGTGTCCACGATGGAACGCGCTACGCGTACAATCCATGGTGCATCATAATAGCTGTGATTCGTGACAATGACTACACAGTCTGCGGCTTGCAGCAAGCCACTGCTCACTGGCTCTGAGTGTAGTGTGTAGTTGCGAACAGTCAGGGATGGTACATACTCGTCGTTGTAGAGTACTACCGCCTTGCGAGCTAGCAACTTCTGAATAATGTCAAGCGCTGGAGATTCACGTACGTCGCCAACATTGGGTTTGTAGGCAACGCCCAACACTAGAACTGTCGCACCATTGAAGCTGCGACGCTGTTCGTTCAGTGCCTCACTGATCTTGTTCACAACGTGATACGGCATGCTACTGTTGATCTCCGCCGCCAGTTCGATGAAGCGAGCTGTGTAATCCAGCGTCTTGAGCTTCCAGGAAAGATAGTGTGGATCAACTGGAATACAATGTCCACCCAATCCGGGACCTGGTAGGAAACGCATGAAACCGAATGGTTTCGTCGCAGCTGCATCAACGACTTCCCATACATCAATGGAAAGTTTTTCACAAATAATAGCGATTTCGTTAACCAGGCCAATGTTGACAGCACGGAAAGTGTTCTCTAGCAGCTTGGTCATCTCTGCGACACGCGGTGAGGAGACAGGTATGACTGTCTCAATGGCGGCTCCATAGTAGGCCTGTGCTAGTTCCGTGCAGGTAGGTGTGATGCCGCCAACAATCTTAGGCGTACTGCGTGTGTCGAAGTTGGGATTACCCGGATCGATACGCTCTGGTGAAAAGGCCAGGAAAAAGTCCGTGCCCACCGTCAAACCAGTAGATTCGAGTTCCGGCAGCAGAACTTCATCAGTGGTACCAGGATAGGTTGTGCTCTCCAGTACCACGAGTTGATGGGGATGCAAGTGAGCTTTTACCTGCTGGGTTACTGAAATAATGTAGGAAATATCAGGATCATGTGTTTTCCGCAATGGCGTGGGAACACAGATACTAACTGCATCGATATCATCCAAAACAGCGTAATCACTTGTAAAACGGAGGCGTTCTGCATCGATGAGCGCTCGAAGTGCGCCACTAGAAATATCAGGAATATAGCTTTCGGCTCTGCTTGCTCGTTCGATTTTTTGCTGATCTACATCGATGCCGGTGACATGGAAGCCTGCTTCTGCAAAAGTGATTGCAAGTGGCAACCCAACATAGCCAAGACCGACAACAGCGACACGCAACGTCCTTAGAGCTATTTTTTCCTGCAAAGGATGAGACATTGGGAAACTCCTAATTAACTTAAGTAAAGTCTGGTTATATACCCGCCGCATTTTGAAGTCTTCATCAACTTTTACTTTTGAGATTTGATATTGAGACTCAAAAAAATTTGTACGACTATTTGTCCTTAGTCTGATTCCGATTGTGAATAGTCAGAGTGGTCATATTATCTTGCGTGTCACCACCCCAACCATTCACATGCGCCTCTGAAGACATCTCAGATTGCAATTCCAGGAGGAAATCCGCTTTTGGTTGACGTATCTCGCTAATATAATGGCGAATTTCATCATAATCAGGCCAGGGGCTCTTGTTTATGACGACTCCGACTATCTTAGTGCGCGTGTTGTTCAATACTTGCCTGGCCCTTTCGAGCACCTTGCGAGGTGTTTTAGAAGCATCGATGATTAGTATCGTTGCCTCGATATACGTTGCCATGATCTGTGTATCAGCCACAGGGAGGATGGGTGGGGTATCGAAAATGACATAGTCGTAGGGAACTTTTCTGAAGTATTCGAATAGCCGCTCCGTCAGTGGTGATAACAGCATATCAGCGGCGTTAGCAGGAACGACTCCTGCTGTTACCACTGATAAATTTGGGACTTCGGTTTGTTGAGCATTCACCTTAACCTCAAGGCGTGCCCTAGTTTCTAGAAGAACATCGGCAAGGCCAGGACGATTCTCAAGCTGGAAGTGTTGATCTATTATCGGCTTACGTAAATTGGCATCTACTAATAATACCCGCTTGCCTGATACTGCTAAACAATAGGCAAGATTCGCTGCAACCGTACTTACACCCTCATCGGGTAGCGCGCTTGTCACCATCAGTAATTTGAAGTTGTTACGTGCCTGTAGAGCATTAAGACCAGAACAAAGCGCCCGGCACCTTTCTGCCAGTACAGGAATCTCTTCGATGCTATTATTGCGCTCATGACGCGAGAGTTTGGGGAACATTGCCAAAATCTCTAAACCCATCTCCCTTTGCACTTCTTCAGGACTACCCAGGCGATCATCGATCCACTCAAAAATAACAATTAAAGCTAAAGCGAGACCGAGACCAACCAATGCGCCAAGACCTGCAAATGGTAGTGGTTTGGGGCTAATAGGAGTTGCCGGTAGCTGGGCAGGTAAGGGTTGCACGGCAGCGGGGAGCTGCGAGTTTACATATTGGGCAAAGCTCTTGCTAACCTCATTGGCAAGCTGCATGGCCAGTTGTGGATTGGTATTCTGGACATCAAGCTCGATGATCTGCGTGTTGGATTGAGGTTTCACAGTAAGCATAGCATTGAGCTGATTTAATGTCAGACCTTTATGTTGTGCTACCACAGGGGTGAGCACTACCGGATTTTGGAGCAACTGGGCATATGTCGGTAGAGCTTCTAAGCTGGCAGAGGTACTATCATAGGGTGATGCGTTGGATACACTCATAGTAAGGACCATGAATGCAGAAGCTTGATAAACAGGACGTATAAGCTTACTGATAATATAGGTTCCACCACCGCATATGACTATTCCAAGTACTATCACCCATGCCCAGCGTTTAGCGAGCATTGTATAGCGACTTAACGGACTTTGCATGTGAAAACCATCCTTAGTAGTTCTAAGACGATAGAGGTTCAGTTTCATCTATACTAGAATGCAGTTTGACACAGTAACCAGTGGTACAATAGCACTGCAAATACAATCTAAATCTTCTTTCCTTAGGGTATAACCCCTCCTATAAGAATTGGGTTTTTGACAAAGTTGAGATACTGTTGCGAAAGGTATGCACTGGTGTATATTCCTCCCCTTTCATTGTTCGGAAGGAGAGGAATATACACTAATATCCGTAGAGCATCACTGATTCTTTACCTCCTTGAGCATCGAATCAGCACACTCAGATGGTACCCTCCTATGAGGATTACACCTTATTATTCTCTTGTCGATGAGGTTTTGTACTTTTTTGCTCGATTTCACGTTCCGTTCTATAATGAGGAAATGAGGACTTCCAATGAAACGACGAAAAGTTCTCGTCCTTCTTGCATCTGGGATCGGTGCCGGGGTTGCACTAGCGGTAGCTAAATATTTCCCGTCTTCAGACGAGCAACAGTCTGGGACACCAGCCATATCGCCTTCATCTCCCTTGCCAGGAAATAATCCAATCGTGGCCGAGAACGCTTTGTTTGGAACGATAGGTTGGATGATCCCACGGGGGGCTGAGGCCACTACTGAGATTCAGGCCTATGTCAGTGCCAGATCAGTTGCTCCGGGACAATCCCTGACTTTCTACGTAAGTACGCAGGAGGAGGGTACCCCCTACGAACTGGCTATCTTCCGTATGGGCTGGTATCAAGGGGCTGGGGGGCGACTGATGACCTCTGTGCAACTAACAGGGCAGGCGCAGGGATATTATGACGCGAAGACCTTCCAGTTGGTAAACTGTCCTTCGGCCTTCCATGATCCTGTAACCGGATTAGTCGAGGCGCGATGGCGGCCATCTTACACTCTCACTATTCCCCACGATTGGACTACGGGGATATACCTGGTGAAATGCATTGATGTGCATGGTAAGCAGACCTACACTACCTTTGATGTGCTGGGCAATGCGACTGCACCATATGTCATCGTTACTGCTGATACTACCTATGCAGCCTATAACAACTGGGGAGGACAATGCCTTTACCCCGCTTCTAGCAAAAATGGTATCCCTGCCTCCAAAGTTTCCTTCGACCGGCCCAGTTCAATGCAGCATGGCTCTGATCAGGTACTCGTCTTTGAAGCTAATACTATCCGCTGGTTGGAGCGCGAGGGTTATAATGTTTCCTATATGAGTAACATTGATCTCCATATGCATCCGGAAAAGCTGCTTCAGCATAAAGCGTACCTTTCTATAGGACATGATGAATACTGGACAAAAGAGATGCGCGATGGCGTCGAAGCAGCGCGCGATCGCAGCGTGGGCCTGGCCTTTCTGGAGGCTAATGCCGCGTACTGGCAGATTCGTCTCGAACCAAACTCGGCAGGCGTTCCTCAGCGCACCGTAGTGTGCTATAAAGTCCTCTCACAGGATAGTAATGCTACTGACTCTGGTGGTGTCGTCAAGAATGATCTGGCTCGTGATCCGTTTTTCGGCGTTGACAACGCTCGCGTCACTTCGCTCTGGCGGGACCCGATCATTGGTCGGCCGGAGAATGCCATGATCGGTATCATGTACTCGAGTTACAATAGCAATCTACCTAGAGTTGCCTGGAAATTCAACTCCCAGAACGCCGACGCCCCTTTCTTGCACGCCGCACTTTTGCAAGGTACAGGCTTACAACCAGGACGATCCTATGATAACGGTCTGGTTGGTTATGAGTGGGATAGGATCTTCAATAACGAGCATACGCCCGCGGGGCTCCAAGTACTTGCGACCTCGGAGACGCTGAGCATTTATGGGGAAAGCGACACCAGTAATACGACCTACTACATTGCCCCATCAGGTGCCCTGGTCTTCGCCTCCGGTTCGATCTACTGGACTGCTGCACTCGACAACTATCGCTATGATGGGAGTCTCTATGGCACGAAAGAGGCTGAGACGGTCCCAGGGATCCAGCAGTTAATGAAAAATATCATGGATGCACTTATACAACACCACAAGTGATCTGGCAGGATAGGGCTCCCCTCCCAAGCCTGCTCCTCGCTTTGACATTGTGCGCAAACAGCAAGATGCTTCTGCTTTAGACATACAGAGGCCACAAAGGTCTATATTTACTGATCACAGCAGGGAGAAGTAAAGAAGTTGTAAAATTGGAGGCATGGGAGCACCAAAGAAAGCCGAAAAGAAAGCCGATAGGAATGAAGCCACGGCTGACCGGCGAACAGTAAGCGCAGAGCCCGCAGTCATTAGCCAGGGGAGCGCAGGCCTATGGCTTTCGAGGAGATGTGTGAAAACTGTCTTGACTGATATATGGGACCACCATAGTTTATGCTCCTAGGGAGGAGATATATTACGTCATCCATATACGGCTAAAACTGCTCTTTTTTATTGTTTTTCTCCTTCTGCTAGCGGTTACGCTTCTATTGCTTTTATATAGCACTCACCAACCGCAGGAATACAGACAACATGCAGCAACAGGATCAACGGCAACAGCGGTCACAACATTTCAATCAATAGGGCTCTATTGGAATCCGTCTGATGGATCTTCATCAAATCAATGTAACGTGCAATACCGCGTGCAAGGAACAACGACATGGAAACAGGCGATGCCTCTTTGGTGGGATGGAAGAGGTCTCAACGGCAGACCGGCAGAATACCGAGGGAGCATTGTGTTGCTGCAGCCCGGAACAACGTATGAGATACAATTAACATTAGCTAGTGGTACCACAACAACCCTGACTGCAACAACATGGAGTGAACATTTTCCGATTGCGAAAACAGTCATTGTTTCCTCCTCTAATGCTCCCTACACTATTAGCCAGGGAGGAACAGCAAATGGCTATATGCTCTATACGGCAGCCCCGGGTGGAACAACTATTGACGGTGGAAATGGTAATAATGATGCGGTAACTATTTCAGCGTCGTATGTCATTGTGCATGGATTGACTATTATAGGAGGTGTGAATGGAATTACCGTCACGAATGGAGCGCATGACGTCGTAATTGAAAATAATGATATTAGCGGTTGGGGTAAGATACTCTCTGACGGCTATGGAGAAGAGAAGGATTCAGCGATTTTTGCGTCGCATGACAGCGCTATTCAGCGCCTTATTATCCAACGGAATAAAATGCATAATCCACGGTCTAACACGAATGATTGGTGTGAATCTCGTACTAGTTATGATGAAGGGACACATCCGAATGGCCCTCAAGCGATATCGCTGGAGTATGTTGGAGGTAATCATGTGATCCGCTATAACGAAATTTACTCAGACCTCAATCACACATTTAATGATGGCATGGGTGGAGAACCACAAAACGCTCCGCCAGGATTTCCCGATTCAGATTCTGATATCTATGGAAATAGTATTCAAATGATTATGGACGATGCAATTGAAAGTGAAGGAGCTGTACAGAATGTACGCATTTGGGGAAATTATATTGATGAGACGTGGACAGGAGTCGCAACGGCAGTCACTGCCATGGGTCCTTTATATGTATTCCGCAATGTTATTGATCGGGATGTGAAATGTCCTCGTGAAAATGGAGGATACGGCTCTGCTGGCGAACATGGTCCATTTGGGAAAGAAGGAGATGATGGAGCAGCAAGTCTAGATGGTGGACGCATCTATTTTTTCCATAATACCTTATTGCAGCGTGATGGTGGCGATGGGGTAAACGAAGGCCCATCAGATTATGGCAATGCACCGGTAAAAAATCTGATCAGTCGCAATAATATTTGGAACGGAAACGATGGCAGTATTGGAGAAGGAACCACAGCAGTCAATCAAAACGACTTTGACTATGATTTAATGTCACACGCTCCTAAGGCAT
>JBKPBA010000127.1:0-6630 GCA_046726675.1 Chloroflexota bacterium | reverse complement strand
CCAAAAAGCCTGCCCAATGGCGTCAGCACCAGCAGAACAGCCGGTCGAAATAACTGTACACGGTCCGTAAAGTTGAAGATGCCCTGCTATAGCGCTGGAGGGTGTATAGCTCATGAGAAAGGTAGCTGGTTGAAAATCTTGCTTAAGAGCGCGTAAAGGATGTGCACCGCGATCTGTGAACTGAAGCCAGAGCCTTTCACCCTCATCGACAGAGGCCATCGCTGTACCCATCTGCACACCCGTGGCGTTGCGTTCTGATTCGCTCAACGTACCAGACAAGCCACTGTCACGGAATGCAAGATTAGCTGCGGCAACAGCAAATTGTGTACCTCGATCGAGTGTCGTGGATTCTTCTTTAGTCAGACCCAGCGATTCGGGATCGAAGACCGGTACTTCGCCAGCTATCTGTGTTGGCAAGAAGCTTGCATCAAAGCGAGTGATGCGGCGAACACCTGAGCGACCAGAGATACAAGCATGCCAGAAATCCTCTTTTCCAATTCCGTTGGGTGCCACAACACCTAGACCAGTGATTACGATTCTTCTTTGCTTCTGATATGTCATAGTTGATGTACTTTGTTTCCAGGAGTATTACCTATGCACTTCTTTAAGCTAGATACGATTGCAAGATACAACGCTAAGAAAATTTTCTATAAGCTGGTTAACGATGTTTGCTTGTGAGTACATAAAGAAACGCTCACCACCTGAGATGACGTGATAGCCCACGCAGTTGGGTAAGTGCTCGGCAAGCCAGCGCGTTTGAGGCTCTGGCGCGAGCACATCATCTCCTCGATTTATCAGCAGAATGGGCATAGTTAATTGATCTAAGCGTTCGCGCATATCGTAGTTGTGAATGATCGGTAGCACCGAAAACTTATACACAAATGGCCAGAGCGCAATCTTACGGAACTGCTCTTCGATCAAGCTTCGTTGTAAGCTACAAGACGGATCAGTATCAGATGCGTGATGATGGGCGACGATGTAGTTAATTACGATGCGCCTCAAGAACCAGGAGGGAAGGAAATGCTCGACTGGCAGGCGCACGAAGAGTTCATGTAGCAGCCAGATCAGAGGATGCGGGGCGATCCGATAATCGGCGCCCTGAGCAATGATGATCAATGAGCGGCAACGTTGTGGATAACGGACTGCGAACTCGAAGAGCACCATAGCCGCATCGCCATGCGCGATAAGATCAACACTTGTCAAACCTAAAGCGTCCAGAATGCTGCACAATTCATCTGCGCGTTCGGTCAACCCAACAGGTCGAGTGCGTGTTTCCCGGCGCCGGTACAGAATGACACGCCTGGACTGGCTAAAGATGCGTATCTGTCGAGCATACACGAATTCCAGGTGTTCGAGAATGGGCACAAAAACTAAGGGCGCACCCTTTCCTATATCAATTAATGGTATATCAAACTGGCCAACCGGAGTTCGCCGCCAAAGCTTCTCAATATATTCAACGTCAGCGCGAAACGTAGTTTCATCAATAGATGGGATAATTAAAGCGCTCACTTTTTGCTCCAGTTCATCAAGCCCACTCAACTTCAATATACCAGTATTACCAGTTTGCGAACAAACTTCGCTGAGTTTAATAAGTATATTATATTTCGGAGCTAAAATGGTAATTGCGATATAGCATTTGCCGTGCTAATCGTATATACTAACAGTAGGATAAACCCATAGTATTCATATTTTAAACTTTTAGGGAGGCAAACTTATGGTAGATACTAAGAAGACACAACGAGGACAAGCGCAGGAACAAGCGGATACTCAGACATCTTCGTCATCTGAAGCACCTGACTACAAGTCTGACCGCGATGAACTCAAGGAAGCTTCTCAGCAATTATTCCGTGCGCTATTTCGTACGGGGGTACACGTGGCAATGGCACCCGTGTATATGCTACCAGAAGAACCCCGAGATCATTTCATTACTGCCGGACGAGAAATCACTCGTGGGCTGGCCACACTGGCGCACGAACTTGCGGACGATTTCGAGAAGGCAGTGGATCAGATGAGAGAGGAAGTAGAGAGGGTTTAGGGTCTGTAAATTATCCACAAACCGGGCACCCGCAAGGGATGCCCCTCCATTTCATGTAGGAACAATGTGTTGGGAAGCCCGATACAAGGGGCACTTATTCCCCCAGCAATGCCTTGTACAATCTCCGTTGTCGATTGGCTGCATTCTCATAGATAGCGTGGCGCGCCTCGTCTGGTAGAACGGGTGCTTCGAGTTCTACAGAGACATGACCTATGTCGGGGATGTTGCCTAGCGCTTCGAGTGCTAGCAGGGCAACGCCACGGGCCGATGCTTCGCGTTCGAGTGAGGGATAGAGAGGTGTGTTGAGAGTATCGGCAATGATGCTTTGCAGGGTTGCTGAACTGAGTATCGCTCCCCCACTGGCAATAAGTGTGGGAGCGATTTCTTCTTTCTCAAGGTCAGTATTCAGTTGGTCGTAGACTTCTCCAAGTTGATAAGCAAGCGCTTCGAGGCAGGCCCGCAGGAGGTCAGGAGGAGAGGTATGGGTAGTGATTCCGATGACTGCCATGTTGGCATCATCATGCCAGCCAGGGCTACGTTCACCCGATAAAAATGGGAGTATTGTCAGGCCATGCCCATCTGGAGGCAGGGAAGAGATGAGTGATTCTGCCTCAACGAGCGGGGGAAGCTTCAAAGTAGATGCAAGCCAGGCAAATATATTTCCTCCTTCGCTCAGCGCTCCTCCTAACAAGCCACGCTTTTCATCGAGCAGGTAAAGCCAGAGTCCCCTGGATGGAACTATATCTGTTGGAACTACCACGCGTATAGCGCTTGAAGTACCAATGGTGATAGCCCAGTTTTCTCCAGTTGTGCAACCTGATCCGACATTGGCCGCAGCTCCATCACCTATAGCGGGAAACCAGGGAATGTCGCGTAGTGCAGGCCAGCGCGATGCGAATGCTGGTTTCAACCCTGTTATGCTATCATGCAAATCACCCAATGCAGACAATTGTTCCGCACGTACACCAAGTACCTCTTGCAGATGCGCATCCCATGCACGGGTACGTGTTACCAGCATGCCGGTGCCTGAGGCCATTGAGAGACTACAAACTGAACGTCCTAAAAACCGGCGATGCAAGTATTCACCAAAAGATAGCCATTGCGCAGTTCGTTTGAACAGTTCCGGCTGCGCCGTTGAGAGCCAGCGTAGTTTCGCTGGCCAGTAACTTGCATGAATTCTGGCGCCGGTACGTTTATGAATAGAGTCCTCGTCTAGTTGCGCACGAAGTTCGGCAGCGGCGCGGCGCGGGCGAGTATCTTCCCATGTGAGTAAGGGCATGAGCGGACGACCTGAGCCATCAACACCCAGGAGGTTATGCCAGAATGTGGCGGTTGCCACGGCTTTGATTTGCGAGGCCAGTGGACCTGCCGCGGCGAGAGCTTCATCTATGGTTTTAGCGACGAGATCAACGAGCATATCAGCGTCAACTGAAACTTCGCCATCATGTGAGGTGGTGACAGCATACGTCTGTTGAGCATGTACTTGTGGCACAGCACTGCCAGTGGCGCCGTAGAGCAAAGCGCGCACTGAGGAGGTGCCAATATCGAGGGCGAGGACGTATAGTTGTGTATGTGATTGCGATTGCTCCTGGCCTTGTTGTTGGACATTGGAAGATGTAGTTTGCGTCATTGTATTAAAACTCGTGAAAAATTGTACTAAAAATAAAAAATACCGCTCACATAGCGCTCAAAATGCGCGACAATTCTTTAGCGCAGCTATTTGAAATAGCCTCTCTTATAGTATCACGTATAACAGCACCAGGGGCGACGCTGGCACCTATCCGTCTCACCAACCCGCTCGCGCCTAGCGCTGAGCGCTCAGGTGAGACGAAAGGAAAAGCGTCCCTCAGGCGAGGTATACGAATCGGCCACCCAATGTCATCCTAATCTTACCAGTGTCATTCTGAGCGCAGCGAAGGATCTCGGCCCGACGAGTGAGATCCTTCGCTGCGCTCAGAATGACAAGCGGATGGGGTTGATTCGGCTCGGCGCGTGGGCTGATGACCGTTTGCCCTGCCCCTCCCCATGGGCGACGCAAGCGTCCCCACCCACCGTCCCAACAGCCCCCGCCCCTACTGGTCGTTCGGCCTCGCCTCTTTTAATGGATGAGTTCTGGCCAACGCGGGCTTCTGTGCGGCTGAAGTTGAAGCCTGGCGGGACTCCTGGACTCCTGAACGAATATGTTGGAGTCATTGCCAGCAACCCCCACCCATACGAAATAAAGAACCCTGGTCCCTCGTTTTTGGTGGAATCTCATTATTCATAGGACTACTTTCTTGCCTGTTTACGAGGGGTCTTTGGCTTCGAACGTGCTACTTCTGTCTTTTGCTTCATCTTCTGTAAGAGATTAGCATAGTTGTTTCGCACTCTTATCGTGTCAGAGTCCTCTGGCCCCAGCAGCCGCTCGCGGGCCTCAAGCGCCCGCTGGTGGAGCGGCTCGGCTTGCTCGTATTTGCCCTGCTTCCGGTAGAGGATTGACAGGCTAACGAGGCTGCTCAAGGTGTCGGGGTGCTCTGGCCCCAGCATCTCTTCACAGATCGTCAAGGCGCTTTTCCAGAGCGGTTCTGCCTCCCAGTATTGGCCCCGTTGATAGAAATAATACCCGGTTTGAAGGAGCAGGTTGCGCGCTTCCCAAAACGTCATGCCCCAGTAGTCAAGGTGTGCGGCACACAGCAGCGCATGCGGGATCAAGCGCTCACAACGCGTCCACGTCTGGTAGTCCACCTCGGGAAAGCTCTGCTCAACCGCTCGCACGACCCGTTCTGCCCAATGCGCTTGTTGTTCAGCCCCCAGCTGATTTTTCAGCACTTCCTGCACCATGCGGTGCATGCTGTAGGTCTGGGTATCGACATCGAGCCGGATGAGCGAGTAGCGCGTGAGCGGCTCCAACGCTTCGTTGAGTGCGAGTGGGTCCTCAGAAATGGCAAGCGCTCCGGCAAGCACTGGCCCGAGCTGCGAGGCTCCCTCGGTGAGCAACTCGAGTGGAATGGCCTCTGAACTCAAGAAGGCACTCACCCGCAGCACATCGGCTGCGACCGGGTTTTGCTCCACTTCCTGGAAGTTGAGCGCCCAGGTGCTGGCGACCGACGCCGGGTACTCGCCTGTCCTGGGCTGTGCTTTATTGAGCAGGGACAGGCGCTGCCGCTGGAAGCTGGCGAGATAGTCTTGAAAGCGTGCTGCCTTCGCTGCAAGATAGGCAGCCGCTTGTTCCAGGGCCAGGGGCAGATAACCGAGGTCAGCAGCCAGATGCTCGGCTGCTTGCTGCTCTGCCGGGTCGCTCTGGGCGCGTGCCGTGCGTTTGAAGAGAAAGTTAAGCGCTTCTTCCGGCTGCATCTGCTCGAGGGCGAGGGGCCTGGCAATGCCCAGCGTGTCGAAGAGCTGTGCTCGCGAGGTGAGTAAGATATGGCCCCTGGGTGTACGCGGGTAGTAAGCTTTGAGGAATTCGGGCGTATCGGCATTGTCGAAGACGAGCAGCCACTCCCCCTCACGTTCCAACCAGCGCCTAACGGCTTGTACCGTCTCCGTAGGGTTGGTCGCGTCTTTTTCGGGCAAATCCAGCATCCTGGCGATCTCGCCAAAGCCTGCCTGGAGTGCTACCTCGGTCTCGGCCCTGACCCAGAAGATGAAGCGATACTCCGAACGGTAGCGATAGGCGTACTCCACGGCGGTTTGTGTCTTGCCAATACCTCCCAGTCCGAAGATGGCGTATCCCTGCGTTAAGGCGGTGGCGTTGTCCCTGCTCAATGCCTCATGCAGGTTGTGCAGGACGGTATCACGCCCGGTAAAGTAGGGGTTGCGTGCATAGGGGACGTTCCAAATTGGTGGGAACGCTCCAGGGAAGCTCGGTTGATGAGACAGAGTGCGCTGGGCCTCACTCAGTGAGCCGGGAAAGAGAGGGGCAGTTGGTGGTTTGTTGCGTCCTTGACGTACACCATCCAGCAGTGTTTGGTGTGCTGCCGTCTCGTCCAGTCCAACGAGGTCGATGTAGGAAATGAGTCCGAGTAGGCCTCCCAGGGTGTTTTTGACGAAAAGATACGACGTACCATATAACTGCAAAATTTGTGCTCGCGCAGCGCCGTTAATAACGTTTGAGCCATCAGCGCGAAGCCGTCTGTCAGGCCGTTTTGCAGGTATGAGCTTTCAGTCTACGAGCGTAAACGCAGGATATAATAGAGGTTATATGGTACGATCGATCTTTTCGTCAGAATCACGACTTTCAGGCCTGAAGCTTTCTTGCTTTCTTGAATGTCCTTGTACCGATCAGGCACTGATCCTGGCAAAAGATAAGGCCCCGCGGATGATAACGGGGCCTTCGCCTGCCACATGGATCTGCAGCTCAGTCGTAATACTCCTGACCCAGGTGCGTGATCAGGTCTTCGCCCATGATGTGGCGCAGCGTGTTCTTCAGTTTCATCGACTGAATGAACAAATCGTGCTCTGGATAGAGACCTTCCGCCGTTTGTGGCGACTTGAGATAAAAGCTCAGCCACTCCTGGATGCCGATGGAGCGCAGTTCTGGCGTTCTCTTGGCGAGGTCGAGGAACAGCACTAGGTCAAGGGCGATTGGCGCGGCCAGGATTGAATCGCGGCACAGG
>JBKPBA010000126.1:0-5202 GCA_046726675.1 Chloroflexota bacterium | reverse complement strand
CTCTACTGATGTCTCCAAATACACTGTTAGACCGTGCTCCCGCATAAATGTGCGGTTTACTTCAGAAATAACCACTCCTCCGCCGGTGGAAATGACTACGCGCTCATAGTCAGCGGCCGATATGAGCGCTTCAGATTCCATTTGACGAAACCTCTGTTCGCCATATTCGACCAGTACCTGCCCAACGGGCATCCCACAACGTTCTGAGAGAAGGGTATCCGTATCAATAAAGTCCCATCGTAAAAGTTCGGCAACCATTCTTCCAACATAAGATTTCCCAGAACCTGAAAGACCCGTTAAAAAAATTCGCTGCATCAAGTGTAAGCTCTTTCTCTCATGTATATCACTTTAGAAAATCCGCTCTATCTTTGCCCCAAGCTCAATCAGATCATCAAAGAATTGCGGATAGCTTTTGGCTATATGAAATGCATTGATGACTGTAATGGGACGATTACTGGCCAGCCCAACAGCAACGAATGCTTCGATGAGACGGTGATCAGCATGTGCATCAAGTTCTACCCCACCCTTTATACCATCCAAGCCAGTGGGATGTATTTCGATTGAATCTGCTGAAGGGATCACGTTACAACCCGCTTTGTTCAACTCCCGCGCCAAGTCATTGATGCGGTCACTTTCTTTCAAACGCAGGTTTGCCACGTTATAAAGATGACTGGGACTATTGGCAAAGCATGCGGCAGCAGCAATTACAGGTACGCTATCGATGGTTCTGTTACCATCGACAACGATTCCATGAAGAGGTTCATGAGATTTAGCTGTAATAGTGGTCCCGGTTCTTGTGATTTGTACACCCATCTCAGAAAACACTTTCTGGATGGCCTCTCCATTTGTATCGCCCGGTTGTAAGTTGGCAATCGTAATCTCACCTTTGGCAATCGCTACTGCGGCTAACAGCGCGGCAGCAGATGGATAATCACCAGGAATAACGTAGTCTCTGGGCTGGTATTGCTGCATTCCAGGCACAATATAATGCCGGTAATGCTCCTCAGTAATGACTGTTATCCCCGCCTCCTTGATTATCTGTATGGTCAGATCGAGGAAGGAGGCGGAGGTCAATTCATCCATGATCTCAATATCTAAGCCTTCTTTGAGAAGAGGGGCTAAAAAGAGGAGTGCACTGATATACTGAGAACTTTTTTTGCCAGAAATCTGTACCTTCCCACCATGAATCTGACCCCCTCGAATCTTGATCGGTAGTATTCCCTCATCAGACTGGCTCTCTACGGTTGTGCCAAGCTGGGCAAGCGCTTGCAACAAATCAGCATTTGGACGGCGACCAAGCGACTCCGGGTAGGGAGTTGTAAAGGTGATGGCCTCGGGCGATAGCGCACAAATTCCCAGGAGGAGACGCAGCACAGCTCCGGCATTACCAACATCGATCGAGGCATTGGGCGGAGTTCTCAAAATTCCTCCTGTACCACGGATGGAGAGAATCCGCCGCTCATCTGCTTGATTCTCAATCTGAATGTGTGCACCCAAATAGCTACATGCCTGGAGTAGGACATCCGTATCATCACTTATAGCGGGGTTGTAAATTGTAGTCATTCCTGGCGCTAGGAAAGCCGCAAGAATATAGCGCAGTGTATGATATTTTGAGGATGGTGGTATGATGGTGCCACTTAAGGGCCCCGATGAGTGAATACGGACAATCTCAGGTAAGCTTTCCAAGGATATTTCCAATCGATCAAGAACTAGAACTTCTGAAAAATTCTTGAGATGAGTGTAGTGGAACGTAACGGGCATGTCAAGATTGGCTCAAATAAGCCCTTGACAGCATGAGTTAATTGCATGTATAATTCAACCATAATGAATATTGACTTGCGAACCCAACTGAATAAAGTTTTTGCATGGTACTTTTATTTTAGCCCTCCGGTCTAACTGAGGGCCTGTTGGGTTGTGCAAAATAACTCCAGGCCTGAAGATAGGCCGGAGGGAAGCAGAGGAATTGATCCTCTGCTTTTTTGTTTGCTTGTGCATTGATTGCAGAGATCGAGGTGATGCAATGGAAAAAATAGCTGTGTTGGGCCTGGGATTGATCGGTGGTTCACTTGGATTGGCATTACACCAGGCAGGTATAGCAAAGCACATATCTGGATATGACAGCAACCCAGTTGCAGCCTACCAGGCGCTGGAATTAGGAGCGATCACTCAGACGTGCAATACAGCGGAAAAAGCCGTTCAGCAGGCAGATATGGTGGTACTGGCAACTCCTATTCTCGCGATGCCTGAGTTGTTTGAGCGTATTGCACCTGCACTAAAACATGGAGTTTTAGTAACCGACACAGCAAGCACCAAAGCACAAATACTCAACTGGGCCAAAACATTGTTACCGGCAAACGTAATGTTTGTGGGAGGCCATCCAATGGCTGGTAGAGAGCATTCTGGCATCGAGGCGGCTGAAGTAGGACTGTTTGAGGGTTGCGCTTATTGCCTGATTCCTGCCACGCAGGCGTCATCAGAAGGAATAGCGCAACTTAGCGAGATTGTCCTGCGGCTTGGAGCACATCCGTTAGTTCTCGATGCTGAACAACATGATCGTCTGGTAGCAGGCATCAGCCATCTACCATTTGTGCTCTCCAGCGCCCTTGTGCAGTGTTTGGGTAAAGAGGAGGATTGGAGGGAGATGACAACTCTGGCAGCTGGAGGATTTCGCGATATGTCGCGTTTAGCAGCAGGTAGCCCAACCATGTATCGCGACATCTGTGTGACAAATAAGGAGGAAATATTGAACTGGCTTGATGCACTGGCATTGCAACTTGACAGTATTCGTTCCCTTATTGCTCGTGACGATGATGCCCTTGAGCCTTATTTTGCTCAGGCAAAGCAAATACGTGAAACAGCTTTCAACTAGCTTAATTCGTAAGGAAAAGTATCTTCTACATCATTTACAGAAAGGACCTAATACATGATTATCACCATTCAAAATGAGGCTAGTAGCGAAGAACGAAATCAGTTGGAAACACTACTGGACCAGGTAACTGGCAGCCATAAACAGACGATCTCGACAAAGATGGATGAACGAGAGGTTATCGTGCTAGATGATAGCCAGCTTGATAAACGAGCACTTGCCGCTATCAGCCAACAGCGCGCAGTGGATCGTGTCGTAGAGGTTAAGACACAGTACCAGCTTGTCAGTAAAGCTTTCAAAGCCGAGAGCAGTAGAATCGAGGTAGGTGACACGGAAAATAGTCAAGCAGTGATCATTGGTGGATCTAATGAAGCACCAGTTGTTATTGCAGGCCCATGCGCAGTAGAGAGCAGAGAACAATTACTCTCCACAGCGATTGCTGTAAAATCTGCAGGAGCACAAATCCTGCGCGGCGGAGCATTCAAACCACGCACTTCACCCTACCAGTTCCAGGGGCTCGGTATAGAGGGCCTCCATTATCTTAAAGAAGCAAGAGAACTCACCGGTCTTCCAGTCATTACCGAGGTGATGGAACCTGATATGGTCGAAATAGTAGCCGAGTACGCTGACATCTTGCAAATTGGCAGTCGCAATATGCAAAATTTCCCATTATTGTACACTGCTGGTCGCAATAGCTTTCATCGCCCGGTAATGCTTAAACGCGGTATATCAGCAACGATTGAAGAATGGTTATTGGCAGCAGAGTACATTGTGTCGGCTGGTAATCCAAATGTAATCCTTTGTGAGCGCGGTATACGCAGTTTCGATACACAAACACGTAATCTCCTTGATCTTGCCTGCGTACCTCTACTACATCAATTAACTCACTTGCCAGTCATAGTGGATCCCAGCCATGGAACCGGTCGGTGCGAGTTAGTTCCAACAATGTCTCGTGCGGGAATCGCAGCTGGAGCAGATGGATTAATCTTAGAAGTTCACCCTGATCCAAATAGCGCACTATGTGATGGACGCCAATCGATTACGCCAGAACAATTACAGTCAATTGTCCGTGAGGTACAGATCATAAATCAGGTAATGGAGGGTATAACAAATCATTCATGTGTGGCATAATTGGTTTTACAGAATCTTGGCAGAAGGAAAACGCTGAAAGAGAAAAGTTAATGTATTGTCGAGGCATACGTGGGGCGACCACCGTTGATCACAATGATCGTGAAGAAATTCTAGCAGCCACAACTGAGCTACTACAACTCATGGTACTCGAGAACAACGTGCTTGTCGAAGATATAGCGAGTGCTAGCTTCACAGTTACAGATGATCTGGATGCAGTATTTCCAGCCCAGGCAGCTCGACAGATAGGCTGGAACGAGGTTGCGCTCATATGTATGCGCGAAATTCCCGTTCCAAATAGCCTGGGCAAGTGCATTCGAGTTTTGTTGTTAGTCAATACGATCCGCAGCGCCTCAGAAATACAACATGTCTACATCCGTAAGGCAGCCGGCCTGCGACCGGAGTTTGAGCCAGAAACGAAGTAGGGCTGATAAGTCATGCATTTCTCGCGAACGACCCCAAAACTTTGCAAAACGTGGTATAACTGGCCAGATCAGCAAGTGCAGTACTTACCACCGGGTCATCACGATGCCCTTCAAAGTCGAGATAGAAGACGTATTCCCAGATTCGCTGTCGTGATGGACGGGACTCTAGTTTGAGCAGGTTGATTTGATTTGCTGCCAGTACGCCGAGGCATTTATGGAGAGAGCCTGGTTGATGCGCTGTAGCCATCACCAACATGGTCTTAGCCTCACCCGCACGACGAGGTGCAGGTTCTCTACCTAACACAATAAAACGCGTATAATTATCTTTAATAGTCTGTATACTTCGAGCCAATATTTCTAATTCATACAGCTCCGCTGCCGCCGCTCCTGCAATTGCCGCCACACCCACAAGATTTTCCTCACGCACCATTTTGGCGCTGCCCGCTGTATCATAAGTTGCCACAACTTCCACGTTGAGTTCATGTAAATACGCATCAGACTGCGCTAACGCCTGCGGATGAGAAATGACGCGTTTGATGTCGCTAAGTTGTTGGCCTGGTAAGCATAATAGACAGTGCTTGACAGGATGGCCAATCTCACCAGTGACGAAGAGATCATACTGGCGTAATAGATCGTATACTTCATTTATACTTCCAGCTTGCGAATTTTCTACGGGTACTAACCCGGCTTCTACTTCACCCCTAGCAACTGCCCTGAAAACGTCTGCAAAACTCCGGAAAGGATTTGATTGCGACTGCGAGCCAAAAAATGCTTTCACAGCCT
>JBKPBA010000125.1:0-4201 GCA_046726675.1 Chloroflexota bacterium | reverse complement strand
AGGATATCTCCCCTTTCTGGCTCAAGCTTTGGAGACGCTCAAAGCCGGAGTACGGTTTGAACAGTTCAAAACAAGGGGACAGTATGTACGTTTGGCGAACTCCTGGAAACGACCTTTGACTACGTCCGTGGCTGGATGGCCGTCCCACTTATGCTGAAAGAGCGAGTGATCGGCATGTTAAGCCTCAGCCATAGTCAACCAAACTACTACACGCTACGATACGCCGCCCTGGCCCTGGCAATCGCCAATCAGGCAGCAATAGCGATCGAGAACGCACAGCTCTACGAACAGGCGCAAGAATTGGCAGCCGTGGAGGAGCGCCAGCGCCTGGCACGGGAACTGCAAGACTCGGTCTCGCAAGCCCTCTATGGCATCTCGCTGGGTGTTCATACTGCTCGTATGCAACTTGACCGCGACCCGAAGGACCTGGCGGAATCTCTGGACTATGTGCTTGAGCTGGCCGAGGCAGCGCTGATTGAGATGCGCGCGCTGATCTTCGAGCTACGCCCCGAGTCGCTGGAGGCCGACGGGCTGGTGACAGCACTCACTAAACAGGCGGCGGCCTTGCAGGCGCGGCAGAATATAGCGGTGAACACAGATCTGTGCGCGGAGCCTGATCTTCCGCTTAAGGTCAAACAGGACCTCTATCGGGGCGCGCAGGAAGCCTTCCACAATACGGTCAAGCACGCTCGTGCGAGTAAGATAGAACTGCGACTTCACCAGACAAGCGAGAAGGTGATGCTGGAGGTATGTGATAATGGCAGAGGGTTTGATGCAACAGCTTCATTCCCTGGTCATCTGGGATTGCACTCCATGCGGGAACGTGTGAAAGGCTTTGGAGGTGAACTCCAGATCGAAAGTGTCCCAGGTCAGGGAACTCGCATCCGCGCGAGTGTTCCTGTGCAAACTGCTGCGAACAACACTGGTAGTTTAACGGCATAGCCTCATTTCTTGAGTTTGGAACTGCTCTCAAATGCGTCATATAATTGGCTGACGATGTCGTTGTTATAACTTCTGCATGGCTTCCACCTTTTTACTTATCAATAGGAAAGGAGTGACTCATGTCGCTATCGGACGAACTGGCATATGTGTCTGCAACAGAACTTGCCCTCCGCATTCGACGCCACCAGCTTTCGCCGGTGGAGATAGTGGATGCATTCATCGAACGGATCGAACAGCGCAATAAGAGCCTGAATGCCTTCGTGTATATGGGGTTTGAAGATGCACGCAAGCGAGCCAAAGAAGCCGAACAGGCATTGATGACCGGAGCAGCGCTCGGCCCTCTCCACGGGGTGCCCACAGCGATGAAGGATTTGTTTGACTTCAAACCAGGGTGGGTGAGTACCTTTGGAGGCGTTCGAGCCCTCAAGAATCTGGTCGTAGACTTTTACTGTGCGTATGCCGAGCGAATCGAAAAAGCGGGCGCCATCCTGTTGGGCAAGACCAATAGCCCCGTGATGGGGTTCCGGGGCACCTGTGATAACTACCTCTTTGGACCGGCGCACAATCCTTTCGACCTCTCCAGGAACACGGGAGGATCCTCCGGCGGCAGCGCTGCCGCCGTAGCCGATGGCCTGGTTCCCCTCGCGGAGGGAACCGATGGGGGGGGCTCTATTCGTATTCCAGCCTCCTGGTGTGGGGTCTATGGCTACAAAGCGTCCTTTGGCCGCGTGCCTTTTATCAACCGGCCCAACGCTTTTGGCAACGATACCCCGTTTCTCTTTGAGGGAACGCTGACCAGAACCGTTGAAGACGCAGCCCTGGGGATGACTGCGTTAGCTGGCTATGATTCGCGTGACCCTTTCAGTCTGGCCGACCAGGTAGACTTTCTCGCAGCCACCCGGCGCTCCATTCAGGGCTGGAAGATTGCCTACAGCCCCGATTTTGATGTCTTCCCCGTCGACCAGCGGGTCACGGACATTGTGGGAAAAGCGGTGAAAGCCTTTGAGGAGGCTGGAGCTAGCGTCGAGGAGGTGCGTGTTGGCATTGGGCGCGACCAGCGCGAATTGAGCGACGTCTGGTGCCGATTGATCATGCCGATCAATCTGGCAGCATTCGAGAGCTTCAAGCAGCAGGGGCTTGACCTGCTCAAGGACCACCGGGAGGACTTCCCGCCACAGTACCTGGAATGGCTGGATAGGGGCAGCAAGATGTCAGCTATGGACTTCTGGCACGATCAAGAGATCCGGACAGAGGTGTACGATGCCATTCAGGGCATCCTCGACAAGTACGATCTCCTGATTACGCCGACCCTGGCGTGTCTGCCCGTCGAGAACGCCGATGATGGCAATACTATGGGTCCAACACAGATTAATGGAGTACAGGTGGATCCCTTGATCGGCTGGTGCCTGACCTACTTCGCTAACTTCTCCGGCCACCCGGCGGCCTCCATCCCTGCGGGACTGGCAGAGGGCAATCTGCCTGTTGGAATGCAGATCACCGGGCGACGCTATGCGGATGCCGACGTGCTGGCAGCGAGTGCCACGTTCGAGAGGTTGAGACCATGGCACGAGAACTATAAGCTTTGTGCCACACGGCCGCTCTGAGCCAGAGATAGGAGGGTATGCTTTTGCCAGAGAAGGGGAGCTGCGACGATATACACGTAGTCCCCTGCATTGGCCGTCATATACTCCTGGAGTCTCTCGCCGTACCACATCTCGGCCTGACCACTGAGGATATAAATGGCCGTCTCGTGGTGCTCATGCAGATGTGCGCGGGCCCGTCCGCCACGTGGGAGCGTCAGCAGATGCATGCAGATGGACTGTGCACCTGTGCTCTGGGCAGAGATTCCAGCAAAGTAGGGGAGGCAAGGCCTCACCTGTGGTCACTGGACAATCAGTAGCATACATCGGTTGTATTCACTGCGTGGTTTTATGCTTCGACCAGGGCCATTATGTTCCAAAAGCCAACCCTACTTACTTCATGTTCTCGTCCCGCCTGTTTACTCTCCTGTGAACCCGCCGCACTCATATCTCGTGCGATTGTTCCTCTGCTGCTCTCGTTCAATGCCGGTCCAGTGAACGTAGTATCAGATGTCGCCTGCTGTGAACCGAGCATCCGCTCTTTCAAGAATTGCTCTGCGGTGACTGAGTCAGACCCGAGTCCGTTGTTCTCTCGCATAAGCTGCTCGTCCATCTCCTCACGTGAGGAAGACGAGAACACTCGCAGGCGATCTTGCGGAAGATCATGAAAGCGTCGCAGAAACTGAAACAAGGGATCTAGTGAATTGAGCGTCGTTGATTTCCAATGCCAGGTAGACGACGCATCCGCCTGGATCGCTACGCGATAATACATATTCTTCCTCCTCTTCAGCGAAGACAGGATAGGCTCTTTATTTGCTGAGCGGTTATTAGACAATACCTTGATAGTAGAGTAGCATGCACACATTACATATTCGTTACAAACAGCGTTACGAACTTCCAGATTTTAGTGTAATTTCAATATGAATAGGATATACTCCCTTACCATCTGCAAGTATAAGTTTTAACACCGCTCAAACAGAACTGGCATCCGAACTATTTCGACTAGGTCTTTGGACGTAGAGAAGGACTGCATCAAAAGGAGGCGATAAAAAAGAACATCAGCAAATCCTGTTAGAAAAGTGTTTGAGAAACCATACTCGACAATTATTGCCAATCAAGTGATTTAATTCGCCAAAATACTTGACAAAATTATTCAATCATGCTAATATCTCCATAGAATTAGTAATAATTATCAAATTGTTAACGAAAAATTTCATGAAATTGATGAGTAAGTAAGTAGGAGGATTAACGTATGCACCCGATTATTACCAGGGACCCGGTCAGTGGAAACGAGTTGATCGTTACCCGGTTGGAGTGTCCCCAGAGTGGTATCGTCATTAAGGGACAGTTTAGCCTGGGTTGGCTTGGCCGTCTGACTCGCGAACAGCTTGATTTTGTTGAGCTGCTAGTTAAAAACCGTGGCAACATTCAGAGACTGGCACAGGACCTGGACATTGCCTATAACACCGCTCGCAGTCGCCTTGACGAAATTGTGATGGCTCTGGGTGGTGCTCCAGAAGGAGATGGTCGCGCTGATCGGCGTATTGTACTTGATCGCCTGGCAGCTAAAGAGATCAGCGTCGAGGAAGCAATGCGCTTACTGAAAGGGTAACCTGATGGTGACTACCACAACTGATGAACGCAACCGCATTCTGAACATGATCGAATCGGGTCAGATT
>JBKPBA010000124.1:0-8223 GCA_046726675.1 Chloroflexota bacterium | reverse complement strand
ATGCTGCTCTCCGCCAATGACCAGGTGGTGCTCAGCGATTTTGGCCTGGCCGTGGTGCAACAGAGCCTGCACTCGCGCGCGACCCAGAGTCAAGCAGGAACCCCGCTCTACATGGCTCCGGAACAGATTCGAGGCAAACCGTCTGCTGCGAGTGATCAATATGCCTTAGGGGTGCTGGTCTACGAATGGCTGTGTGGCGAACCCCCCTTTCGCGGCTCCCTCTTTGAGGTGTGGAGTCAGCACCTCTATCAACCGCCTCCCAGCTTATGTGTACGTATGCCTTTCCTCCCTCTCGCTGTCGAAGATGCCGTCTTCGGCGCGCTGGCCAAAGAGCCGCAGGCGCGCTTTGCCACTGTTCAAGAGTTTGCTGAGGTCCTGGAAGAGGCGTGTGATGCCACCCAGCCACTGCTGATGAGTGTGCCCACTGAACATCTGTCACCAGAGCAGATCTCTCAACCTGACACACAGCTTGCCTCCATGCACGCGCTTTCGCCAGAGAAACAGGACCTCTCCTCCTCGTCGACGCAACCACTCGCTCTCGCCCGCAAGCATCCAGAAGATACGGAAGAGTTAGTGTCATTGCAGGCGCTCCCACCCGCTGCTCTAACCCCTGTCCCGTCTGTGCCTGCGGGGGTGTCTATCTCGCGGACGAATCGGCAGCGGTTATTGCGGAAGGTGCGTGCCTACTGGATTGCAGGCATCTTGGAGCATTCCTTACACGGTGCAGCTCTCTTGGCGTTGGGATTACACGAGCAGCCTGATGCCGTCGCCAACGCGTGGCAGTTAGTGCTCCAGCATCCGGCTGGTGTGCTGCGTCCGCTCCCCGCAGGCACCCGCATCAAAGAGGTCTACGATGCGGCCGAAGGGGAACTGCTGATCCTGGGTGCTCCTGGCTCGGGCAAAACGACGCTGTTGCTGGAGTTGGCACGAGAGCTGCTCTCTCGTGCCGAGCACGATGAGCAGCACCCGCTGCCCGTGGTGTTCAATCTGTCCTCCTGGGCCAGCAAGCAGCAGCCTCTCGCCGACTGGCTGGTTGAGGAACTCAGCAGCACGTACCAGGTGCCACGCAAGCTGGGTCAGGCCTGGGTGGACACGGACCAGATCCTCCCCCTGCTTGATGGACTGGATGAAGTTGCTCCCAAGGATCGCACGGCCTGTATCGAGAGCATCAATACCTATCGAGAGGAGCATGGATTACTGCCGATGGTGGTTTGCAGTCGCAGTGCCGATTATCTGGCGCAGGCCGCACGGGTACGACTGGGCAGTGCTGTGGCAGTGCAGCCGCTCACGCAGCAGCAGGTCGATGACTACCTGGCAAGTGGAGGAGAGCCATTATGGGCGCTACGGGTTGCGTTGCAGCACGATGCCGCGCTGCGCGAGCTGACGAGTACGCCCCTGATGCTCAGTATCCTGGCCTTAACCTATCATGGCATACCCGTTGAGGAGCTCTTGAGAGAGGCTTCCCTCTCGGGCAGGCAGCGGCAGATCTTCGAGCGCTACGTCGAGCGGATGCTCAGGCATCGGGGAGCTGAGGTGCGCTACACGGCAGAGCAGACCACGCACTGGCTCTCGTGGCTGGCATGGCAGATGAAACAGCACAGCCAGACCATCTTCTACATCGAGCATCTCCAACCCGACTGGCTCACTGGAGAGCGAATGCATCGGGCCTATGACCGGTGGGCGCTTCGCTTCCCTGCCATCCTCATGGGCATGCTTGTCAGCCTCGCGATCAACTTGTTACTGGCACCCGCTGCTGCTCCCTCCCTCTCAGATCTTGCCATATCTCTTGCTCCGATCATCGTGCTCGGTGGATTGATTGGATGGCTGTTGGAGACAGGGAGCACAAGCCAGCCACCACACGAGAACAGCAGGAAAGCCAGTAGAGGTTCCTGGTCTCGTCTGGTAAAACGACTAAGGGTAGGGATACTCGTCGGGCTGAGCTCCGGGCTAGCAACCGGGCTGCTCGACGGGCTGGCCGCTGGGCTGCTCTCCGGGCTGATCTCCGGATTGAGCATAATGCTTCTCCAGGAGGCACTTGAGAAGAGCAACAGGACAGCAGCAAGCTTGCAAGTCCCACACCTATCAGGGAAGCCCAGGTGGCAGAATCTTATGAAGCATGTTGGCATCAGAAATGGAATCCTCGTTGGGCTGATCATCGGGCTGAGCACCGTGCTGAGCACCGTGCTGATCTTCGGGCTGCGCTCTGGGCTGGGCATCGGGCTGCTCGGCGGGCTGATCTTCGGGCTGAGCTTCGGGCTGAGTGGTGGACTCCTCAGCATGCTGCTGATTGGGAAGCCTGTTGGTATCACCCTCACTGATGAACTCGTCTGGTCGTGGAGGAGTCTTGGACGGAGCCTGTTCGCGAAGAGGCATCTATCCACCACCTTGCGTGTGATGGTCTTCATTGGGCTGATCGTCGCGCTGGCCTCCGGGCTGAGCACTGGGCTGAGATACGTGTTGCTCGACGGGCTGGCCGCCGGGCTGAGTGCTGGGTTGAGCTTCTGGTTGTTGCTTGGACTCTTTCAGGGAGTGTCGAGTGAAACCATTGGGGATCAACACCGTGTCGTACCCAATCAAGGCATTCGCCGTTCTGCACGGAATAGTCTCATACTCGGACTCATCAGCACAGGAATCACTGGGCTGGCCTCCGGGCTGGCCTACGGCCTGAGCTACGGGCTAAGCGCCGGGCAGAGCGCCGGACTGAGCTACGGGCTGAGTGTTGGGCTCATCATTGGGCTGAGTGCTGGGCTCCTGGCAGGACTTCTCTACGGGGGGCTGGCCTGTCTGCGCCATAGCGTGGTACGTCTGCTGCTCTGGCGTGCCGGGTCAATCCCCTGGAACTACCCAGGTTTCCTCGACTCCGCCACAGAGCACATCTTACTCCGCAAGGTCGGTGGTGGCTATATCTTCGTCCACCGCTTGTTGCTGGAGTACTTTGCATCCTTGGACACCACACCGCCACTTCATGAAGCCAGAGCGCAAAAGCAGCATGTCTTACCAGTTTCATAAGAGAGCAGGATGAAGCGAGTTTTCCGCATATTTACCCCTCGAATCCTCTCAACAAAGTAGATCATATGATAAGATGAATATGGATACTTGTTATTCTGGCGCAATCGAGAGTTTGAATATCACAAAAGAAAAGCGAGTGTGTGCCATATGCAGCGACAATTGAAGGCACCCGTTTTGCAAATTAGCGAGACGCGAGGAAATCCCGTCGAAACATTCAATAGGCAAACAACGCCCATCGGGCGTGTAGTCGAGGTACACTTGCCATTTGGGAGTATTACCTGGCATCGACCTGTGGCAGTCGAGGTTCGCCAGGAAGACACGATTTATCGTTTGCCAATCTATGATTCCACCCGACGTGTGATCAGCGCTATCGGCTTGACAGGACTGGCAACAGTTCTCGTTCCATTAGTGATACGAACTATACTTTCTAGAAGGAGAAGAACTTCATGATAACAGAGGAAAAAGCGCAAGCACCTTTAGTTGATCCTACAGGGCAGGCATTAGGTCAATTAGTGACCACAGCCAGGGTAGACGCTATATTTGGGCAACCAGTGGAACGCGGTGACACCACAGTCATTACTTGTTCTGAGGTCGCTGTTGGCATGGGTATGGGATCCGGAAGTGGACCAGTGGATGAGAAAGGTAATTCGACCGGTGGTGGCTCTGGCGGCGGAGGCGGTGCCAGGGGTCGTCCTGTTGCTGCCATCGTTATCACCAAAGAAGGTGTCCGCGTGGAACCTATCTTCGACCTCACTAAAATTGTACTGGCATCCCTCACCACCGGGACGTTCATTCTGTTGTGGGTAGGTCGACTTTTCCTTATGAGACGTTCTGGCAGGGGACCATCACTCTCAAAGCTTAGAAGGTCCATTGGCAGTTAGCTATAGAAGAAAGGCAACTTTGATTTGGCTTGATGTCCGCCACTGACACCACTACATATCTCTCGATATCGCCATTCATGTAGCTTGCACCCTTCGTGGGTGCAAGCTACATTACCGCACTCTTCGCTAACATTATCAGGGCCTTTTTCAACCTCTAAAATCCTCTTGCAAATCCTTTCTCTTTTTGTTATACTCTATATAACCTCCTTAAGTTTTTTTAGTGGTTATATTGTCTGAATGAAAAGATTGAACTGTCAACATTGGCTGTTAAATATTACTCCAGTTGGCTGATAAACCTTGCAGCTTACAATGGTAACATTTCTGAGAAAGCACCAGTCGCGTAGGGGCGGGAGTGGTGTGGAGAAGGGTAGGGACGCTTGCGTCGCCCTGCCTGCCCGAACAAAGGTAGGGACGCTTGCGTCGCCCTTGTGGGAATAATTTGAGACAGTATAACAAGAGACAATCATAAGGGTTCATGGCAGTGCAAAAAGCAAATGTGAGCGAACGAGATAGTGCTACCAGCGAAAAAATGACATTTACCTTCGCAGGGATGCTGCGTGGGGCAAAGCGCACAATCCCTTTAGCAATAAGCGGATTCGCAATAGGCATTGTCTTTGGCGTGCTGGCACGTCAGGCCAAACTAAGCATCATGGATGCGCTACTCATGAGCGGATTGGTTTATGCGGGTGCATCGCAGTTCGTAGCGCTATCCTTATGGACGGCCATACCCTTTCCGGTGACAACAATCATTCTCACCACCTTCATCGTAAATATGCGCCACCTGCTGATGGGCGCATCGCTGCGTCCCTGGTTTTCGAAATTATCCCCGTGGAAGGTCTATACTTCGGTCTTTTTCATGGTCGATGAAAGCTGGGCGCTGACGATGAGTGACTTTGCAAATGGTGGGCGCGACGCAGGGTTCTTGTTCGGCAGCGGCTTTATTCTCTATATTGCATGGGTCAGCTCCGCAGTGATTGGGCGAACTGTAGGAGCATGGATCCAGAACCCGGCACAATGGGGGCTTGATTTTGCATTTACAGCGGTCTTCACTGCTTTGCTTGTCGGTATGTGGAAAGGGAAATCAAATCTCCTGCCATGGGCGGTGGCTGCGATTGTAGCGGTAGCTGCTGCTCACTGGTTACCGGGAAAGTGGTACATCCTCCTGGGAGGAATTGCAGGCAGTGTAGTTGGAGCAATCACTGATGCAAAGTGAAACCTTAACACTCATTACTATTCTGGGCATGGCGCTCGTCACCTATGCCACGCGAGCAGGCGGTTTCTGGCTGATGGGTCTGGTAACCCCCTCACCACGTATCGAAGCATGGCTCCGGCAGATTCCAGGCGCAGTGTTGGTGGCTATCATTGCGCCAACGGTACTCGCCAGCAGCCTGGCTGAAACACTCGCGGCGCTGGCGACAGTACTGGTAGCAATTCGTACAAAAAACGTGCTGATAGCAATGCTGATAGGGGTTGCAACGGTTGCATTCTTGAGGTTGATATTGAAGTGAAAGTTCACTACTTAATCTATAGCAATTGTTTCCTCAATGCTACTCGAACTGCACAACCGCCCTATCACGTGCGCTTTGCTGGGCTGCTTCGATGACTTGCAATACAGCCACGGCATCTCTGGGATCAACAGGCGGAGGGCCACCTGTGACAAGCGCTTCTCGCAAGAGTGCGTAATACTGCTCATAAGCGCCCGGAAGCATCTCCACCGGGCCATCAATGTGTATACCCCCGATATCGGTAGAGAGCCTTCCCCACTTCTCGCGTGGCTCAAGCCCCCAGTCAGGATCACCGGGCCTCATACCTGTGCGCAGAGCATCTTCTTGAGGATCCACTCCCCATTTCTCGTATGTGCCACGCAAACCGCTGATACGTATTCGAGGCCCTGGAATGCGTGTAACGGCGCTCATCCAGAGATGCGCATGCACTCCATTTGCAAAACGCAGGGCAACGAAAGTATCATCATCCACCAGCGCACCAGGACGTCTCTTCTCAACTTCGGCATAAACCTGCGCCGGCTGGCCGAAGAGATGCATCGCCTGGTCAATCAGGTGGCTACCAAGGTCGAAAAGCAAGCCACCAGCCTCTTCCTTGCCCGGAAGCTCGCGCCACGCGCCCTGCCGGGGAGTTGCACGGTAACGCTCAAAGCGTGATTCGAAGCGGGTGATCGTACCCAGCAAGTCAAGATCAGCAGCAAGCAAACGACGTATCGTCAGGAAATCATTGTCCCATCGCCGGTTCTGGAAAACAGTAAGTAGTTTTCCCGTACGTTCACTGGTTGAGATTAACTGCTGAGCGCTGGATACCGATGCAGATAGAGGTTTATCAATTACGACAGGAAGTCCTGCATTCATTGCCGCTATACCAAGAGGTAAATGTGACCGATTCGGTGTTGCGACTACAACCAGGTCATAGAGAGAAGGATCACGCCAAAGTTGGCCGGCCGAGGAGAGAATGGCTGCTTTGGGAAAATCGCGCTGTGCCTGCTCCTGTCGTTCTGGATTACTGGTTACGATTGCTGCCACTGCCATACCAGGTGTAGAAGAAATAAGCGGCGCGTGGAAGACTGCGCCGGCCAATCCATACCCAATAATCGCCACTCGTGTAGATCGGATTGTAGTATCAGAACCGGTCGATGAAGACATACGTAAATACCTCCATTTTCAATAGTAGAACGCCAAGTCGCTCAGGAACAGACTGTAAGCATGGAAACGTTGTTATTACATTGTGTCGCATAATTGCAAAAAGAGGCAAATTTGTTGCTGATAGAGGATGGAGTAAAAAGAAGCGCGCCCGGCGGGACTCGAACCCACGGCCTGCAGATTAGAAGTCAGCTGCTCTATCCACTGAGCTACGGGCGCATTGGACAATTACTTGGAGTATCGAAGATCAGGCTCCAAGACCACCATGATAATAACAAGCTGTATTGCGGTATGTCAAGCACTTCCCAAAGGCTTTCAACTAATTGACATGTGTAAGGAAAACTGATACAATTTCCTTACGTATACAAAGCGTAGAAAATTGATAAGAGGATCATATGAAGGAGATTATCTCTACCATTACCAGTAAAGGGCAGGTAACTATTCCTGCCGAGATCCGCAAATATCTAGGTATCACGACCAATGACAAGATTGGTTTCGTGATCGACGATGAGGGCGTTGTGCGATTACGAGTCCTTCGTTATCCGACCATTGCCTCACTGAGGGGCGCTGCCGGTCGCCTCAACAAACCATTATCGTGGAAGGAAATACAAAAAATCGCCCAAGAAGATCGTTTCAATACAAAGTATGAGAGTAAATAATGACACAGCCATTTATTGATACGGATGTCATTATTCGTTTCCTCACAGGAGATGATCCAGAAAAACAAGCTGCCGCATCAGCTCTTTTCGAGCAAGTTGAACAGGGTTTGCTCACAATTGCAGCACCTGATACTGTAATCGCCGACGCCGTTTATGTACTCTCTTCCCCGCGACTCTATCATCTTGCACGAAATGAAGTCCAGGAACTCCTGACAGCACTGGCTCATCTTTCCCACTTTCAAATACAAAACCGGACCGCTGTTTTGCGAGCACTCGAATTATATGGCTCTACAAAGCTAGATTTCGGCGATACGCTCATTCTTGCCTCGATGGAGCAGCAGCATTCGCATATCCTCTATTCTTATGATGCTGACTTTGATCGCTTCAATGGCATAACCAGGCAAGAACTGTGAAGAGTTTCTTTTCTTTCCAGCACACCTTGACAATCCCCCCTGGAAAACCTATAATACACTTAAATCCGAGTACAGAAGTAAGGATTAGCAGGAAGCATTAGACTTTCTGGATCATATATTACCAGGTGCTAGCCTGTAAGATGGAGTGCAATTTATGAGTCAGGTATTCGATGTGGAGCAGCAGACGTATAGTCCTGGGTTCCATATGGCCGAAAACTACGCGTTTAAGTCCGAAAGAGGACTGAGTCGCAAAGTTGTTGAGCAAATCTCCGAGATGAAGGGCGAACCCGATTGGATGCGCAAGTTCCGCCTCAAGAGCCTGGATCTCTTTGAGAAACGTCCAATGCCAACCTGGGGCGCTGATCTCTCTGGAATTGACTTCGACAACATTTTCTATTACATCAAGCCGGTACAGGAACAGGGTAAAACATGGGAAGACATTCCTGTTGAGATTAAAGATACTTTTGATCGCCTGGGTATTCCCGAGGCTGAGCGTAAGTTCCTGGCAGGCGTGACTGCTCAGTATGAGAGCGAGGCCGTCTATCACAAAGTGCGTGAAGATCTTGAGAAGATCGGCGTTATCTTTACTGATATGGATACTGCTTTGCGCCTG
>JBKPBA010000123.1:0-17203 GCA_046726675.1 Chloroflexota bacterium | reverse complement strand
CCGTATAGACTGATCTGGAATACCTGTTAACAAACATACTGTATCCTGTCGGGTGAAATGATACCTGAAAGGAGGAATAGCTGAAAGAAAACTTGCAACCAGTTCTGGCGTCTCATGTGTGCAATCCAAAACCATATTTATCAGGTTCGTTGAATCAATCAGTTCATCCAGCGATAGGAGGTTTAAATGACTCCCGACTCTCTCCCTTTTTATTATACTTGCCTGGGCGGCGCTGGAATTTCTTGGATTGGGTGATGGCACTATACCAAGTTGGGGTGGTATGCTGTACTGGGCATCGCAAGCTGGCGCGTTAGGTGGCGGACTCTGGTGGTGGTTCATTCCTCCGGGGCTTTGTATTGCCACATTAGGAGCTGGACTTGCGCTTATCAATTTCGGTATCGACGAAGTTGCCGATCCCCGATTACGACCTGAGCGCCCCGTGAAGAAAAGGAAAAGCACATTGGCGCGGACTTAAGGGGTGCAGGGGACGAAGTCCCTTGCCGGGGCGCGGGGTGTCCCCGTATATTCCCTTTCCTCGCCGCCGCAGGCGGCAAAAAAAGATAGGAAATATGAATAGTTATAGGAAAGCAAGAGAGCGTGAGCACAATGGTGAAAAACGCTAGTGAAAATGCCCACACAGACACACTACTTGATGTAAAGAACCTCTATGTCGATTATCATGCAGCGAGTGGCACTGTACATGCAGTAACAGACGTAAGTTTTACCTTGAGACACGGTGAAATTCTTGGCCTGGCAGGTGAAAGTGGCAGCGGCAAATCGACGCTGGCATATGCTATTACGTGCCTGTTGCGTCCACCTGCGATGATTAGTGGTGGAGAGATTCTTTATTACCCTCGTCCATCTCAGAATAGGAGGGATAATTCACGCGTCACAATAACTCGTCTCTCGAAGAATGCTAAGTCGAAGCCTGCGAAAGATGGGTATGAACGCCCCATTGAAGAAATGCAGTCAATAGATCTGCTACAATTATCCCCGGCACAATTACGAGATTTACGCTGGGATGACCTGGCTATCGTTTTCCAGAGCGCTATGAATGCTCTTAACCCGGTCATGACGGTTGGCGCACAGATCATGGATGTGTTGCGTACGCACCGCCCTGAGATGGGGTCAGATTCGCGCAAACAGCGTGCTATCGAGCTTTTCCAGTTAGTTGGTATTGCCCCGGACCGCTTGCGCAGTTATCCTCATGAGTTGAGTGGAGGTATGCGCCAGCGCGCAATCATTGCTATAGCACTCGCTCTTTCACCCGAAATTCTCATTATGGACGAACCTACGACCGCACTTGATGTCGTCGTGCAGCGTGAAATTCTCACCGAGATTATGCGCTTGCGGGAGAAACTTGGCTTCGCCGTGATCTTTATCACTCATGATCTCTCGCTCTTGCTTGAGCTGGCTGACCATGTTGCGATCATATACGCTGGACGCATTGTCGAGAAAGCATCACGACGGGACCTCTATTTACATCCGCGTCACCCATATAGTTATGGATTGCTCAACTCTTTCCCGTCATTGCATGGACCGCGTCGCAAAATGGCTGGTATTCCGGGTTCACCTCCTGATTTGCGCACAGTGCCACCGGGATGTGCCTTTCACCCACGCTGTCCGCTGGCGATAGACGTATGTCGCGAAGTTTTACCCTTACTACAATCTGTGCGGGGCGAGGACCCAGGTCAGCTCGTTGCCTGCCATTTATATGATCCCAGGTTCAAAGCGGAACTACCAACTACAGCTGACTTGGCGAGTAGGTACGAAGCTCTAGTAGAAGAGAGTGGTGCCAAATGAACAATCTTACAGTTGGACTTAATGAATCTAGCGTTGACCATGATCAGGGCCCTATTCTGGAGGGTGTCCATCTACGTAAATTGTTTCCTTTAGGTTCGTTGAACCTCTCTGGGACAAAACGAGCCGTACATGCAGTTGAAGATACTTCCCTCGCGCTCTATCCTGGTCGAGCTACGGCGCTTGTGGGAGAAAGTGGCAGTGGTAAGACCACCGTTGCACGGATATTGGCTGGCCTGTATAGTCCAACATCCGGCACCGTTCGCTTTCGCGGAGAACCAGCAAAGTTGACGGATAAATCGTACTTGCATACCTATCGCCGCAACGTGCAGTTAGTCTTGCAGGATCCATTCTCCTCGCTCAACCCGGTACACGATGTGCGCTACCACCTTGCAAGGCCCTTGCGTATATTCAACCATGCTCAAAGCAGAAAACAGGAGACCGAACAAATTTTATCACTGCTTAATCGTGTCAACCTCAGTCCCGCCGAGCAGTTTATCCAGAAGTTTCCTCATCAACTCAGTGGTGGCCAACGGCAGCGTGTATCGATCGCCAGAGCGCTGGCAGTACAACCTGTAGTGCTTCTGGCCGACGAACCTGTGTCCATGCTAGATGTATCGATCCGTCTGGATATTCTCAACTTGTTGCTGCGTTTAAAAGATGAAGAACGCCTGGCCCTGCTTTTCATCACACATGATATCGCCAGCGCACGCTATTTCGCGGAGGACACCCTGGTAATGTACGCTGGTCAGATGGTTGAAGGAGGACCGAGTGACGAGGTGATCCAGCGACCTATGCATCCTTATACGCAATTGTTAATCTCTGCCGCTCCCAATCCAGATAACCTCAGTCCCGACAGTGACAAAGGTGTTACCGGTCTCACTGCTCGAGGTGAGATTCCCAGCCTAATTCATCCCCCGACTGGCTGCCGCTTTCACCCACGTTGTCCTCACGCTATGCCTGTGTGCAGTCAGCGATTTCCGGCCCGTACAGAACTTGGTGGTGGTCGCTGGACGAATTGTTTTCTCTTCGGTGATGGCGAAAAATTAGCCGAAAAGAACGATAATTCCGTGAGTCATCTCTTTTCGAGGACACAGAATTTGCCTTCGTTCACGTCCGAATAAGGTGAAGAAGTTTAGATATTTACAGAGAACGGCCCAGAAAGCCCCGGTCTTTCCAAGCCTGATTCTTACCCACATTTTACAAATGGAGGTGAAGAGCAAGATGAGCGCCCTCAAGCAGGGTTTGCAACGAGAGCCAGCCTTTCCAGATGGTTCGCCAACCGGGAGGACCATCATGGCGTCGTGCCAGATAGCCACCCAGGCGGGCGACCTCCGTCCAGAAAGTCCCCACCGTCATGGTGGCAGACGCGTGACCAGTGCGCTGGGCCAACACGGCCAACATCAGCGGCTCAATGACCTCATGAGCCGGGCGCGCTGGATCTTCACGCGCCAATGCACGGACCTGCAACAAGCGCACAGCAAGTGGGGACAACAGACCCAGCAAGCGCATCAGGCCGTCAACCGTTTGCAGTTGTCGTTGCTCAATGCGACAGCCGCTTTTCAGACATTGATGATAGTCCTCGACGAGCCAGCGACACTGATACCAATCCACGCGCTCCCAGGCTTGTGCAAGCGTGGTGGTGGGCACCGAGGTCAGCAAAAGCCATTCCAGCGGCTCCTCGCCGTCTGGGGCTTGCTCTTCCCAGACACGGATGACCCACACGGTCAACGGCTCCTTGCCTGCGCGCGGCTCATGACGCGGGGGCAAGAGCGTCAGCTGCCCACAGGCCAGCTGCAACTGGGTCGAACGGGCCTGGCGCCCATGCCGGGCGGGAACCTCGAACGGACGACTCGCCTGACTTGGCCAAGAACGTGCCTGCGTCAGCGAATAGCTGATCTCTTCCTCGTTTTCCTGCACACGCCGTGACTTTCCCGCTCGTACCAGAAAATGCGTCTGCGTCGAGCGACAGGCCTGGAAGAACGGGAACATATCGGCGCCCCGATCGCCGACATGCACCCACCTACTAGCCGACTCAGGCGTGCCAATGGCCTGTACCTGGCGCATCCAGACATCCGTTTCGCGCTCGTCTCGCTGGCGCCGTTGATACCGTTGTTCTCCCTCGGGAGCAGGAATGCGCACGAAAGGTTCCTGGGCCATGCACCCCAACACCTCTCGGGTCTGTGGACGCACGACCAGCACCGTTTGCACGAAAAACCCCCGTCCGCGTTCGTTGCCGATGTGTCCCACGCCACTGATGGATGTCGACGATGCGACAGATCGATGTCACCGCGTATCTTGCACCAACAGCACCACCGGAGAGGACAGGGCTTGTTCTCTGGTCTGGTGCAAGTGCGGCTGCATCAGGGCCGCAAAGGTGACGTCTGGCTCATCCAGCAACCGATACAACGCTTTGGTCTCTTTCCAGGTCTGCATTTGAGCTGGCAACGTCCCCAAGGGGTTCTCCGCCAGCTTGCTGGCCGCTTGCACCGCGCGTCTGGTGCGACGCAGATCCTGCAGGTGGACCCCCCCAAAGGTTCGTTCGGCCCAGCTCTTGGGGTTCAACAATTCTTGTGTAGTCATCCTTTATTCTATCACTTTGTTAAATGTGGGTAAGAATCAGTCTTTCCAAGCCGGGGATGAATGGGCGTTCCTTATTTGGGGTACGAGGGGTGGGGACACGCTTGCAGACAGACACGATCTCAGTCCGCGCTTTGTTGTTGAATATATCGTTCGATCGTCTCGCTGCTGACATTGCCTGCTAAGGTGTCCACAAAGTGGGCAGTTTCCTCAGATGGACAAACTCCTTTCGCAACACGCGCGAGGAACAGCCTTTGATCAACCTGGGAACGTCCGAGGGGGGTGGAGACGGATTGGTCCGCACAAACAGAGGTACATGATCGGGCTGAATTGCCAGTTCGATGAGTTGCCACCCCTGTTCACACATGACATCATCAATAATCGCTTCAAGTCGCTTTTTCACAGGTCCGACAAGGATACCACGTCGATATGTAGGACAAAAGATCAAAAGATACACAATGAAGTGGACACGGTGTCGGTCATGCTGGTATTCCATCTGATGTTGGAGATGAAGAGGAAAGAGGCAGAGGAAGAGTCCGCCTATTTTTCCTCTTGCTCATTTAAGTGCCTTGCTTTTTCCATCTGCCTTTGAATGTAGGCTTCAACATCCTCACGGTAGACCCGCCATACATCACGTACCTTGAAGCCTGGAATTTCTCCATCTCGAATGAGGCGAACCACAGTTTGCGGAAGAACCCCTAACAACTCCGCCGCTTCTGCTGTGCCTATCGGTTTTTTGGTTGCCATCAAGAAGACCCTCCCTCTAAATCTATGCCATCAATTTTAGCACAGTTAATACTTTCCGTCAAGAATACTCTTGACATACATACAATCAGTAAGATATAATATATCTATAAAGTTTATCATGTACTCTAAATCTATGCCATCAGAAGATACATGATAACCTGCGTCCGAGTCTCTAGCGGCTTCCTTTTGCTCTCGTAGAGCGGGCCATTTGCGCGAGCAGTCATTCGAGGGGAAGAACCATGCAGATCGTCTCATCACCTCTCCAATGGGGCAACATGACCCTGGTGCTGGATCAACGAGCCTTTGAAGAGGGCTACCCTCAGGGACGACAGTACTATTTTGCAGAAGGCTGGGAAGAACAGAGAGAAGAAGGGATGGAAGAGGCGCTCACGGTCTCAGACCTGCTTGGCCTTATGGCTGTGCGCGATGAGCGTGGCTTCTACCAGGCGCGATGACGGGTGCACCAAGAGCGCGTTTCCAAACGGCGTCGAGGAACTGGTAGGGGTCCTGGTGGGCTATCTCTCCGGTCCCTTGCATCCCGAAACACAGGAAGAGCACACAAACGCCTTTCTGAGTGTGTGCTGATTGAAGAGTAGAAGGAAAGAGACGTGCTGATCTACGAGTACAAACTGGATGGCACTCAGCACCAGTATCGGGCGATTGATGAAGCCATTCGCATCGTGCAATTCGTCCGCAACAAGTGTCTGCGTTTGTGGATGGATGGACGCTCTGTCTCTCGCAATGACCTGCAATGCTATTGTGCGGTGCTTGCTAAAGAGTACTCGTTTGCTGCACGCCTCAACTCCCAGGCCCGGCAAGCCAGTGCGGATCGGGCCTGGGCTGCCATTGCTCGCTTCTATGAGAATTGCCAGCAGAAGAAACCCGGCAAGAAAGGCTATCCCCACTTTCAGCATGATAACCGCTCGGTGGAATACAAAACGACCGGATGGCGCATCGAGCCAGATGGCAAGCATATCACTTTCACCGACGGCTGTGGCATCGGGTGTTTACGTCTGGTGGGAAACAAAAAGCAATCGGTAGAAACCTTCCCGGTCAAACAGATCAAGCGAGTGCGTATTGTAAAGCGGGCTGATGGCTACTATTGTCAGTTCGCGGTTCAGGCAGTGCGCAAGGTGGAACATCGTTCCACCGGCAAGCCGGTCGGCATTGATGTCGGCTTAAAATCCTACTACACCGACTCGGATGGGAACACTGTCAACAATCCTCGCTACTACCGCAAAGCGGAAAAGCGCTTACAGCGGTTGCATCGTCGTCTCTCTCGCAAGCAGAAAGGATCAGCCAATCGCAAGAAGGCCAGAAAGCACTTAGCCAGAGCGTATCTGAAAGTTCAGAGGCAGCGCGAAGATTTTGCCAGAAAAACGGCAAACGCGTTAGTGACATCTAGCGATTTCATTGCCTATGAAGACCTCAAGATCCGTAACCTGGTGTGCAACCGTCGCCTCTCCAAAGCGATCAGTGATGCTTCCTGGGGCAAGTTTCTCCAATGGGTGAAGTACTATGGAACGGTGCATGAGGTCCCGGTCATTGCCGTTCCCCCACAGTTCACCACTCAGGATTGCTCAGCGTGTGGCGCTCGCGTCAAGAAGTCGCTTTCGGTACGTACCCACATCTGTCCCCAGTGTGGCCTCATCCTGGATCGAGATGAAAATGCGGCGCTCAACATTTTGCACGCCGGACTCACCATCCTTTTCCTGATGGCTTTTGCCGGTACCGTCGGGCAGACGGGAACCTCCGAAGATTCGGAAAACGCTTCTGGACAGCCCGCCGCTACTCGTCCTTCTCGCAAGAGGAAGACGGGCAAGCGGGCTGGATGAAGGAAGAACCTCCCCGCTTCGAGCGGGGAGAGTGTCAGTATATCCAAAGACGGAAGTACTACCGATTTCTCATATCTATTGACATCAAGCAAACAAGCTAATTATACTTTTACTACTAGTCAAAGCACTGGCTAAAGAATAGTATCGAAGGGTTGATAACTCAAATTTCATATGATTGCGTTCGTGAACATGCTACCCGATGGATAAAGCATCGATTTTTCGATAATCCTACTTTCCCTGTGTCCTTACAGCATCAGGTGTCATTGCTAATCCCTACTCGAATATCGTATATTATTACACACGAATGTTTTTGTGTTGCATTAAATCTCAACGAGCGAGGGCTTGCTGGCGCGGATCTTTCGGTTTATTTAAAATTGAATAGGATAGGATGAGTGAAGAAGCACTTATTCTACTACTCGTGTAAAAAGGGAGTAGCACAACGTGAACATACATACTGTACAGTTTTCACATATTCTGGAGACCGGCGATCTGCAGAATCTTCACTTCTTTCTATCCCACACTGCTTTTGTGATTTCTCATAAAAGCGAAAAAGTTAAAACGCTCCGTGAAGTGCTCTGGTATCTTCCTCTCAATAGCCCCATCATCATTGTGACAAACTGCCAGGAAAGCGAAAGAGAAGATCTCAAGAATGAGCTGAAATTGGAGTTGGCTCATCATCAAAAGATCTACCTGGTACACCAGAAGGAAGAAACTATCGCTCGTTTGTTCGAGACATATGGCGTTTACCATATCCTTGGTAATGACGGCAAAGTCATCGATGGGAAAGGTGAGGGTATGTATATTGGGACGCTTTGTGCATACCAATTAGGTTATCCCCGCTGGCTCATCTTTTACGATGCAGATAACTTTGTACCCAGTGCTCTCCTGGAATATACCTTGGCCATGAGCAGACTCTTTATGTCGACTCCCTTTCCTGCACTTGCTCCCGAACGTGAAACAGCCAGCACTGTCATGCTGAGCGCAGCGAAGCATCTCGATGCAGATTTGCACAATGTACGTATTTGCTGGTCGTCCAAACCTGAACTTAATAATGGAGATCTGGATACCAGGATTATGGGTCGTTGTACCAGAGTCGTTTCCCCACTTTTCAACGATCTTTTAGAAGAGTGGTTCGGAATACGCGACTATGCGATCAGCTCGTCCAATGCGGGAGAGCAAGGGATGACGGTCAAAACTGCGATCTCGTTGCGCTTTTCTTCTGGATTCTCTGTAGAAACCTTTCAGTTACTCGACCTGCTTTTTCATGCGCATAAGCGAAAGGGAAGTGCCGAGGGGGTTATATTACAGCAATACCTGTCCAAAAGCCCTCACTTTCATGAGAAAAAAGGGGATGAGCACATCAAGAAAATGATCGAGCAGAGTCTGGGAAGCTTTTTTCACTTTGAGGAATCACTTCCTGACAATGTGAAGCGTCAGTTATGCATGGTCTATGACGAACTGTGCCTTGAACTTGTAATTCCCTCGCTGTACCCACCGCTGCAAGATTTACCATTGGAGAGGATTGAGAGGTTCATGGACCGGTATTCGCTGTTTGCTGAAGCCGATTGCCAGGAGGAACAGTGTCATCCTGAGCGAAGCGAAGGATCTGGAGAAACCGGCGCTTTGCTGTCATCCTGAGCGAAGCGAAGGATCTGGAGAAACCGATTGCAATGGATATACTAATAGTTGAATAGGAGGGGTGATGCGCCTCATTTTAGTGCGCCATGGGGAGACAATGTATAACGCACAGAGACGCTTCACTGGCCAGGCTGATGTCCCCTTAAATCCGTTAGGTATGTGGCAGGCTGCTGCATTGGCCGATTGCCTGGCAACGGAACACCTTGATATCATTGTTACATCTGACCTGGAGCGTACACGTTTTACCGCGGAGGCAATTGCGTGCTATCATGGACTCCCTATTCGGGAGGATATCGACTTGCGTGAGATGGCGTTAGGAGAGTGGGAGGGATATACCTACGATGAAGTTCTGGCAAGAGATGCAAACCTGGCCGCTCAGTGGCGGATCGATCCCTCGAAATATGCTCCTCCTGGAGGAGAGACAGTTGCCCAACTTCGCGATCGCTGTGCTCGCGCGCTTAAACGCTGGCAAATGCAGTACCCGGAAGCCAGCGTCTTATGGGTAACACATGGCGGCCTGATTGGTGTGTTACTATGTCATGTATTGGGCATCGATCTCAAACGTCGTTGGCAGTTTCGCCATGATAACGCCTCAATTAGCGAGGTGTGTTTGAGCGGTGAGCATGTGATAATCGTGCGCTTGAACGAGACTGCTCACATACGCGCTTTAAGGGATAGAGAACAAGGAGTGTCTGATGGCTCAGTCAACCAATGAGAATAGTATCAACTGGCAAGAAGTTGGAGAGGAAACTATCGCACTTTTACGTAGCCTGCTCCGTCTTGATACGCGCAACCCACCTGGCAACGAGATACGTGCAGCCGAATATCTCCGCTCTCTCTTGAACGCCGAGGGTATCCCTGGAGAAATAGTGGGTCCGAGCTGGGATCGTGGTACATTCATCGCCAGGCTCAAGGGTGATGGATCAGCGCCTCCGCTCTTGTTGATGTCACATACTGATGTCGTCGCGGTAGAACCGGAGAAGTGGACGCATGGCCCATTCTCTGGCGATGTGGCCGATGGCTTTATTTACGGCCGCGGTGCGCTCGATATGAAGCACATGGTCACCATGGAGGCAATGACCATGCTCCTTCTCAAACGAAGTGGTGTACCCCTCAAGCGCGACGTCATCTTTATGGCCGCCGCAGATGAGGAATGCGGTGGCCATGAGGGAGCAGGTTGGGTTGTTGAGAATCATCCAGAATTGATTCAATCGGAGTACGCGCTTAATGAAGGCGGAGGTATTGGTTTCGAGATCAATGGTCGACCTTACTATCCTGTACAGACAGCAGAGAAAGGCACGGTGCGCTTCCGAATTCGTACGTATGGTAAACCCGGCCATGGCTCAGTTCCTCACGATGAGAACGCCATTCTCAAACTTGCGGCAATCCTGGCAAAATTCACTCCTGAACTCCTACCTGTTCATTTTACCAATACCTTACGCGGATATATTGCCGGCATCGCAGGCACACAACCTCCCGACATTGCGCAGGCACTGCATGCAGTGCTTGCTGACGAAACAACCGCCGATGCAGCAATCGACAGACTGCCTCTCGATGAGGCGCTCAAACTGCGTATGCATGCCATGCTGCGTAACACGGTCACCCCGACGATCCTCATGGCCGGTTCACAGATCAATGTTATCCCTTCTGAGGCTGAAGCATCAATAGACGGACGTAACCTACCCGGATGGACGCCCGAAATGTTTCTGGAAGAATTACGTTCTGCGCTCGCTAATGAAGCGGAGATTACATTACTGGAACCCTCGACGCCGCTAGAATCTGACATACAATCACCACTCTTCAATACTATTAAAGCTGTACTGAAAGAACATGACCCGGAAGCAACCGCTGTCCCATTCTTATTGACCGGTGGAACCGATGCAAAACACGTCACAAAATTGGGTACGAAGGTGTATGGCTTCGCACCCGGCCTCTATGCTGGAGCGGGAGAAGCAAGGCGAGTTCACAGCCACGATGAACGTGTCAGTGTTCGCTCGCTACAATGGGGAGTACGCGTGCTCTATGAAGTTGTAGAAAGGTTCGTAAGAGATGCCTCTTAGAATATTGCAATTAGTTTTAACACATTTTGGATAAGCCTTTGAATTTCCCAAGATAAGTGTAAAGCCCGTTTATAGCGATTGATGGAGACTGGCGTGCAAACCAGGAGAATAACGCTACATCCTGCAGGTGATCGCTACTGAAACCATTTACGGTAAAGACTACTCCGACCAGCGGATCGCCTGCCTCAAGGGAGTTGGTGCAACCGTACTGTGGAGCGATCGGAGAAATCCAGTTGGGCACAACATTGTTTGTAAACGGATCATTGAACCATTCAAGCATTTCATGGCTAAGTGCGCTGACATCCTCACCAAAACCGCCGTGAACACCCGGATCAGCTTCGGTAGCCCAGATGTAGGTTTGCAGTCCAGCTTGATTACTTATGGCATTGTGATACCCTCCAATGCAGCAGTTGCCGAGGGTAGCAGCACCCTGCGAGAGATAGACATCGTGAGATAGGAAAATCGGCAGCATATTGGGAGTAAAATTCAGCGATGTCAGCATTTTTTGCATCTGGGGATCAAACCAGTTAATGTTTATGATCCCAATGATCTTGCCGCTTGATGGGTCTACCACAGTAGCTCCACGAGCTGACGGTATGGTCAGGGTCACCGTCTTAGCGATCGTAGGGTTTCCTACCAACACATGGTAATTGGGACTTTTAATTGAGACGCTGTTCCAGAACTCAGCACGCTGAACAGCATCTCCATACTGAGTATTGCCACTGATAAATTGCGCATTTTGGAAAAGCGGTGAACTCGTCGTACTTGATACCTGTGGTGTCCCATCGAAACTCTTCCCATTAGAAAACTTGAGCAGTAGAGGCACGATCGTTACGGGAATAGTCGTAGTTGCTGAACCTTTTGTAGGATTTGTTCCTACCATGCTATACTTCCATGTCTTCCCCTCGGAGGTGAAGCTTGATGACCAATGTTTTAGTTTTGAAGTTGCCAGGGCTGCATCGGAAAAGTTTCCGTGAAATTGAGCATAACGTGGCGTGCTTTTGCCGCCAGTTTTGTAGGATGCGTGCACAGCAGTACTTAATACTGCAAATACACTGAAAGCCAGAGCTCCCACAATTATGATACTTAGAGCGGCGAATAGCCGCGCCAGGAACTTTGAATGAATCATCAGAATCAATCCTTTCGTGGGCAGTTCACTATGAACTTGCTTACCACAGCGTGAAGTTTATGAGGCAAGATGCGTCGATTATGAAGGAGATATTGTGAGCTTGGAATAGCAAAGTGGTTATGATTTGGTTAAGAAATGGTTGGGATTATATAATTGGAGAAGGTGTTAATGACAGGTGCTACTGCCTTAGAACTTTAGAAGGAATAAACAATGAGCTTACACACATTCCAACCGCAAGACTCGCCATCTCCCAATGAGATCGAGATTCGCGAACTCTATCGACAAATGTTGGATGGCTGGAACAAGCGCGATGCCAGTGCCTTCGCCGCCCCGTTTGCTGAGGATGGTGAGAGCATCGGATTCGATGGAAGTCAGTATAATGGACAACTGGAGATCGAATCGAATCTCCGCCAAATCTTTGCCAATCATCCGACAGCTGCTTACGTGAGTAAAGTTAAAAGCGTGCGCCTTTTGAGTCCCGAAGTTGTCGTTCTCCGTGCAATCGCTGGCATGGTGCCCCCCGGGCAGTCTGACCTCAATCCCGCTGTCAATACGATTCAGACCCTCGTTGCCGCGAAGAGCGACGGGCAGTGGCGCATCATGCTCTTTCAGAACACCCCGGCTCAGTTTCATGGCAGACCGGAGTTAGTCCAGCAAATGACGGAGGAGCTGCGGCAATTGCTCTAATGAGTTTGCCATTTTAGCTCCCCTGCTATTCGGGTACCATCAGATTAAATGGAGTTCAAGCTAGAGTAGACCATAGTGGACAGGTTTTATCCCCAGGAGCCACCAGGTGTTACCTGCCAGGAGTGCCAGAGTCCATTATTGCTAGTAATAAAGACCTCTGACTTCACGGGTCACAAGCCCCATGGCCTCCTCCTGAGCAGCGTGAAGGTAGACCATCGTTTGGGCAGTGCGAAAGAGCACTGCTCCTCTGACCCGTGTCGGGCACCCTTCCTTCACCCCCTCCACGGTGAGCGAAGGGGTCCCACGGTAGGGAGGGCAGCTACGGCTGCCCTGGATAATAGGTGGCCCATTCATAACTGGTTATCTTGCCATCCGCGACCACAAACACATGGATACAGCGACCGGCAACATGTAACGGTGGGCTGCCAGCATGCTGATAGACCAGCACCACGTTCGGCGATCTATCAAGTACCTATCAACTTGAGCAAACTCTGTGTCGTAAAAAGTGTTCTTTGCCACGTCTATCTCTCAAGGGCGTCTTTACTCGCCTCGATTGGAACGTGCCTACGTGTTTTTCAGCTGTGGAAACGGCCCACCGTCGCATGGTTCAAGCGCAAAGTAATATGTAGTGTCGCACCCTGATGAACCTTCGAGGAAAAACTATGGGCAAGAAAGCAAACCAGGCAAGGGCAAACTATCAACCGCTTCTGGCTCGTATCTGCTAAAGAATCCATGTTCTGCATTGTCATTTGAGGTAGGAGACCTTTCAAAGATATCGTGGGCTGGAGGTGCATCACCACTTTGTGATGTATGATGGCCTATTAATGGGAGAGGCCCTAGACCGGAAACCTGTAGAATAGAAAGGAAGAGGCGTTTGAAATGACTCATTTTAATCAGATTAGTCAAATATTAATACAAATTTTACCCTTGGTGAGCGCAGTAGTCGCATTCTTTATTGCTAGTACTCCACTACTGCGTTATTTCACCAGGAGAGTGAATGGGCCACTCGACGTCCCTTTATTACAATTAATAAGCGTGAAACGTTATCCCATCGATGTCAATTCCTGGAAAAAAGCGAGAGCAAACCCTGAACTATTTATTTTAAGCCTGGTGAGTCTTCCGGTAACTCTTCTGGTTTTTTTCTATAGTATTGGAAACACGAACTATTCCAATACTATTAATAGCATTCAATCTAATATAATTGTTCTTCTATTTTTTATTGTATGCTTTATATATTTTTCATATATAATATATTTTTCAATTATTAGATTCACATGTAAGAAAGCAATAATGGAAAAAGTATATAATCAAAGATATTTATTGTTTAAAGACGCAGATATTATAGTAACTTCTGATTATGAATATTTGTTTAAGAAATGCCACGAAGCCTTAAAGAGAATGAACTTCTCAATTGCGGAATTAGATAAAAATAAAGCGTTTATAGAAATTTATCATCCAGGATTGCTTTGGAGAAGTGCAGGGCATACAACGATTCACGTGACCAGCGTAGAGAATATACAGAACACTTATTTAATAAAAGTGAAATTTACAACGCTCCCAAAGCACAAAGAAAATTTTTCCCGAAATTCGCTCATCACCAATCGCTTCATCAATGAATTGATCACCAGACCGAAGGATGGAGACGATAACTCCAAAGAGTAGGTAAACCTTTCTGCACTCTTAGCGGGAAGCGTCGCGCCAGCGCCTATTGAGCGAATCGTTCTCAGATCCACACTCCCATATCTCCCAAGTCCCTGACTTGGGAGATATGGGAGTCGCCAGCGCTTTTCGTGAGGATGCTGGCAACGAAGTCTAGATTGCACTCATTCACTAGATGTCGATACGCACGATCTGTCCCGCGCCTGGAGGAAAGCCAAAGCCAGCGGTGGAGACGAACAGCGCGTCTCCGTCAGGATCGATGGTCATGGCAGTGGGCAAGTTCAAACCCGAGGCAACCGTTACCAACTTTCCTGAAGACGTCAACCGTAAGACCGCTCCAGTGTTTGGTGTCGGGCCGGGATTACCTGTCGTATTTTCCAGGATGAACAGTCGACCCCTACTATCAAAGGCTACACCGAGCACGGTGGATAGTCCTTTCACCACGGTGCTGATCTGTCCATTCGGGGTGATCTTCATAATCTGGGAATCGTTCATGATAGGAAAGGTGTCGAGGTTGCCAACGTAGAAGTTGCCTTGATGGAATGTGACCGCCGTAGGTACGATATGCCCAAATTTGGCCGAGATGTCTGCCACTCGGCTAATCGTGCTATCATTAAAGTCGTCCCGGTCACCCTTCAGCGTGATCTTGTCCAGCTCTCCATGATTAGGTTCGACTGCATACAAACTATTGCCAACAGCAACCATACTGTACCAGGTTCCATCAGGCTCAAAATCATCGGGACTGGGGTTCTTGACTGGGTGAGCCTTTATGAAAGCGCTGAGGTTGGCTACGTTCGATCTCGTGCCATCTGAATTCACACGATAGATGGTGTTGTTTGTCTTTAAAAGCCCGTGCGAGCAACCAGCGCCTGATTGAAGCCCAAAGAGGGTACCGTTGACGAACTGAACGTCGGCCACTCCGCTCACTAAGCTCCCTAAAGCTGGACTTGTCTGACTCGAAGGCAGATGATCGATGACAGTTGTGCGATGCCCATTAGAGCTGATTTTGGAGATGCGCGAGGTGAACCCACCTGTATAAGGTCCGACGGGAGCCGGAACCTGCGTACATTATGCGGGTGTTGTCGAGTGTGTTCCGCCCAGTCCTCCTTCAGCCACATAGAGATTGCCATCTGGCCCGAATGTGAGGCCACGCGGATTATTGAGGCCAGTGGCGACAATAGTGAATTGGGTTGAAGCTGACCGCGCTTGAGTGAGCGAGTGTGCTCCAACTACTCCAAGGGGGACAAGCACTATCATGATGATCGCTGCTCTCCCCAGTGCTGCTAATCGAAGTAAAGTACGTGACATTTGATTGCTCCTCTTTCTGTGTAACTCGTCAATTGAATAGATTTAATCATCTGTTTAGCGTTCAAATATATTGACGTTTAAATAGTGGAAAATTAACTCATGAAAACCTCAACGTGTCCCATTGTTTAGCAGAACGTTGCAGTCTGACACGAGATTAGTTTCCCTCTACTTGGATGCGCGTGCCGCGCATGTCTATGGTACCAGAAAAAATCTCCTTTCCGCTAGGATCGAAGCCGGTGAAGGCACCCGAACTGTTGAAGAAATAAATACACACGATAAACACAATAAAATCGCCAGGCAAGGGTCGCAGTCTAAGTAAGGAAAAGCCAGATTGAAGCTGAAAATGACTATGATGTCTCTTCTAATTTACCATGCAGCGGTTACCAGGGGATTGAGAAGTGGTCAAGAGACGGTTATGAATGTACCAATTCAGTTGAGATTTCGTAGCCATTTTTTACTGAAAAAGAGGGCATTTCCTGACAAAATCATCGTCAGCTTGCTTCATCATGACTTGTGCAGGAGAAGTGTTCTAGCGTATGCTAAAGAAACAGTACACTTAAGATTAATAGTTGTGCTTAAAAATATCGCGCAAAATGAGCGGTTTGTGAGCGGCATTTTTGATAACGAAGAGAAAAAGCGAGAAAATAAAGTGATGAGCTATTTGTAGAGTGAATTGAAACCATTCAGACAAACAAAAGGAGAGAGTAAATGCTTGCGCTTGTGAATACCCCATCAGCCCCCATACCAGTCGAACTCAACGAAGTTCCTGAACCGGTGCCTATGGCCGATGAAGCTGTCGTGGAAGTCCACGCGTTTTCCTTAAATCGTGGAGAACTGGCCTTACTTGCAGGTAGACCTGAAGGATGGAGGCCTGGCCAGGATATTGCCGGTGTTGTAGTGCAACCTGCTGTAGATGGCAGTGGCCCGGCGAAAGGAACACGCGTTGTAGCACTCGTTGACGGCGCTGGTTGGTCACAGCGGGTCGCAGCGCCTACTGCGCGCATGGCCGCATTACCTGAAAATGTCAGCTTTGCCAGTGCTGCGACCCTTCCCGTCGCGGGACTAACGGCGCTGAGAACCCTGCGTCAAGGTGGTCCTCTGCTGGGGCAACGAGTACTCATCACGGGAGCTGCGGGAGGTGTGGGTCGCTTTGCTGTGCAACTGGCAGCGCTGGCAGGAGCAGAGGTCACTGGAGTGGTTAGCCATCCCGACCGCGCTGCCGGCTTAACCGAACTGGGAGCAACTGCCATAGTCGCAAATATACGAGAAGCAGAAGGATTGTTTGACCTGATTTTAGAATCGGCCGGAGGACCATCACTCGCGGGAGCAATCAGCAAAGTAGATCCTGGTGGTACCATCGTCATGTTTGGTAATTCCTCCCAAGCAGAAACACATATCAGTTTTTCCAACTTCGCCGGGCATGCTGGCGCGCGCTTGCTTGCATTCTTCATCTATGAATCGGGTACGCCAGCTTCTATGGGAGCCGATCTTGCAAAACTGGTTTCGCTGGTTTCTTCCGGTAAGCTGAAGCCTGAAATTGGTCTGGAGGACAGTTGGCACAATGTTTCCCGCGCCGCTGCAGCGTTGCGGTACCGTAATGTTATTGGGAAGGCCGTATTTCACATCGAATATTGACGTTTAGACTAATTTGGTGGCATTTGCTGGGCATTACAAAGTTCGTGAGACGGCACTGGTGGCTTTCCTGAGCCTAAAGTCGAGCAAGAGAGATTCGTATCGATGATTTATTGTCTTGTTGGGGC
>JBKPBA010000122.1:0-7908 GCA_046726675.1 Chloroflexota bacterium | reverse complement strand
AGGCTACCGCTCTACCTGAATACAAAATGATCGAACAACTTCTACTGCGTAGGGGAGCTTTTGAAGAAGGCCGCCAACAGCATCTTGAACACGCTGAAGATGTAGAAGAGATACAGGAAGAAGTGCGCAGAGGAGCCAAAGCTACAGGACGAATGCGAATCATAGAAGTATTGGCTATAGTGTTGCTGTGCCTGGCCCTGGCTCTGGTCATAGCGGCGATATTCCTACGCTAAACCACTGACATATTCTGGAAGTACGGTAAGGAGCATGTTTAACAACATTCTGCTAGCAATTGGTCTTGGCCTGTTGCTAACCGCGCTCGCACTGCTTATTCTGCTGCTGAACGAGCGCCGCTTTCGGCGCTCGCGCCTGATTGCTGAGCGTCATCATGCGCTGGGATTACCAGAAGGTGAACTTGTTTATGAAGATGCAGATGGTCTGGGTGAGCCATTATCCTCCAGCGTTTATCCATTAGTCGGCAAACCAGATTATGTCGTCAAACTCCCCGATGGTCGCCCGGTTCCCATCGAACTCAAGCTCAATGTGCACGATGTCACTGCCCCTCATAGTAATCACATGATCCAGTTGGCAGCCTACTGTCTTATCCTGGAAGATTATTTTGTGCAGGCTCCAACCTATGGTATCCTGCGCTATGCTGATCGAGAATTCACTGTTGAATACACACCTGCTCTTAAAAAGAAAGTCATTCGTTTGTTGACTGAGATGGCTCGCTGCAACGAACAACAGCCGCCACCATTAGCCAGGCAACGCGCTTCCAAGTGCCGCGTCTGCACCTTCCAGGCCATTTGCCCGGTAGGACGCAACAAGTAGGGGCCCGATTTATCGCGCCCAGCGCCGATTCATCGGCCTCAAGCGAACCTCATGAATAGAAGGGAAAATGAAGTAACTATGCCAAGCGAAGTAATCGAATTAAGTGGACACATCATCGACTCCTGGACACTACCACGGGCCTGGGACGTAATTATGGACCGTGGAGGTAACTTCGACGTAGTAGAAATGCGTGTCGGCACTACCAAAACAGAACCTAGTTATGCTCGCTTAAAAGTTACAGCGCCAAACGCAGAAATCTTAGAACTCATTCTTTCCGAACTACAGCAATTCGGCGCTGTTATTTTACATGGTAACGATGCGGAAACTGCCATAGTAGAACAGTACGGCGTATTACCTCCAAAGTTTTACTCCACTACGAATCTACCTACCCAGGTGCGCCTGAATGGGCAATGGGTAAACGTAGAAAATATCGAGATGGATGTCGCTATTGTGCTTGATAAGGCCAATCATCGCGCTTACAGCAAACCAATGCACGAAGTGCAAATTGGCGAAGAGGTCGTGATTGGGCATGATGGTATTCGTGTTCAACCGTTTGAGCGGGCCAGGGATCGCGAGTCGTTCGCTTTTATGCAAAGTACTGTCTCCACCGAGAAGGTCAAGGTACTCGCAATTCATGAGATCGCGCGCCAGATGAAAGAGACTCGCGCACATAACGGTAAGATTCTCTTCGTACTCGGCCCGGCAGTCATCCATACAGGGGCAGGTCGTTATGTCGCCGACCTGATTCGTCGTGGCTATGTTCAGGTGATCTTCGGAGGCAATGCAATAATAACGCATGATATCGAATCGGCGCTTTTCGGTACTTCGCTCGGCATCGACCTTCACAGCGGGGAACAGGTCGAGGGTGGACATCGCAATCATCTTCGCGCTATTAACGCCATAAGAGCCATTGGTTCCGTAGAGAAAGCCATCGAGACAGGTTTGCTCAAAGAGGGCATTACCTATGAAGCTATGAAGCGCAACATCCCAATGGTCCTGGCCGGCTCAATCCGCGATGATGGCCCTATGCCAGGTGTCATCAGCGATATGCAGGAGGCCCAGAAACGGATGCGGGAGGCGTTAAACGGCGTTGAGATGGCGGTTCTGGTTGCATCGATGCTGCACGCTATTGCCACAGGCAACCTGCTCCCTGCAACGGTACGTACTGTCGTGGTGGATATAAATCCTTCGGTTGTAACTAAGCTTGCCGATAGGGGTAGTTTCCAGGCAGCGGGCCTTGTTACCGATGCAGAGTTGTTCTTAAGGGAGTTGGCAGAGACCCTAGGAAACAGTTGATGTACTCTTCTTACGCGTATAGAATCGGCGCGCTTTTTCCCGGTTGCCACAACTCTTCATATTGCACCAGCGACGGCTGTGGTTCTTGCTGGTATCTATAAAGAGCCAGTTACAATTGTCAGAGGCGCAAACTCGTACAGTATCTAAATCATCTGAAGTCAAGAAATCTGCCGCTGATCGCACTACCTGCCACAGCATACAATCCAGGTCATCTGCCTTACCAGTCCAGTTCCATCGGAATCCATTCGCGTTTGGAATGATCTGGGCATGTTTCTGCGCATCAGCAAAAGCAGCACTCAATGAAACAAGATCTTCGTCTTCTGGTGATACGTCCTCTGCTACCGCCTTAAAGATGCGAAAAATCGCTTCTCGAATATCAACAGCTCGCTTCAAAACTCTGGCTGCTTCTGACGGACGGCGCGCTGCCTTCTCAAGCAACCGTTGCGCCTCTTGCTCAGTCAGCACATGGGCCTGCTGGCTCCACGACACGAGATCATTATAGCTATTAAGAAGCTCTTGAGGATGGACATCAGTACGATCGTCCAAAGTATTTGCAAAATCCAGGCACAACAAACCACCTGTTAAGTCAAAAATTTGCGCTTGTATTACATTCTCTACCATGCAATTTAACCCTCCTACTATACTCTATCACATAATATACTAACCAGCAAAATACACTTGACAGGTTAATATTTATATGTTATCGTATAACTATCAAAAACAATTTTACTGGTTAATTTCAGTTTTGTCAAGTCAAGTAAGGAGAACGCACCATGCATCCTATTGATCAATACGAAACAATTCGCAGAGGACATGAAGAACTAGTAAGAAGAGCAGAGCGCGAGCGGATTGCTCTAAAAGCAATGGTCGAGCAGAGGATGAACAGAAACATTCACAAGGCTGTCAACTGGCTCGGTATGCACCTGGTGAGTTGGGGTGAAAAGTTTGAGCAATTCGGAGCTTTTGCTAAACGGCAACCTACTCAAACGACTACAAAGCGAGTAGATATCCGTTCACTGTCCAAAATGAGTCCGCATAATTGAGCGACAACCCACTTCATTGACTCCAACACGAGTACTGTCCATGTAGTGCTAAGTTATCGAGTGTCCCTTAATTACAACCACGATAGATAATAAGAAGGAAGAAAAAAACAATGGAGATGATTCTCATTTTGATCGTTGCACTGGCGGTATTCAATATAGTTACTTTCGTATGGGGTTTCGATAGCCGGGATGGTGTTGATGCTGCCGAATGGGAAAGGCGACGGAACTGGGAAGCCTTTCACTAGAGATTTTGCCGGTGAATTGACTGATGTTTGGATATGTGGGATTGCGCTGCCCCTGGTTGGCGCAATCCCACAATAAAAGGGAGTACTAACAATGATTGCAAGAATTTGGCGAGGTGAAACACCCGAATCGAAAGCCGATCAGTATTTCGATTTCTTGAAAGTAACCGGAATTAAAGATTATCGTGAGACTAAGGGCAATCAAGGTGTGCTGGTCTTACGCCGCATACGCGAAGGGCGTGCAGAATTTTTCTTGCTCTCCCTCTGGGAATCGTGGGATGCCATTCGCCAATTTGCCGGAGATGATGTCGAAAAAGCCTTTTACTATCCCGAGGACCCGCAGTACCTTCTCACAATGGAGCCAAAAGTCGAGCATTATGAAGTTCTGCTCTCTCTAGATGAAAATAATATCCCTCTTTAGCTATCTGCTGGCCGGTGATAAACTCAGTAAATCAGGGCCGATTATAACCGCTTTATGTGTTAGACTCAATGTAAGAAATGTATCCATAACCTGGTTATTTTGAAAAATGGGAGCAAAAATATGAGTACAGACACCGTGTTGGTCGTAATTGACGTCCAGGTAGGTCTTATCGAGGAGGGACAATGTCAGAACCGATAGACAAAACCAGCATACTCAATGAGATGCGCACAAATTACGCCGCACTCGAAGAAATCCTGGCACCTTTGGATAAGACACAATATTCTACAGAGGGAGTCATTCCTGGCTGGTCTATCAAAGACATGCTTGCTCATATAGTTTCCTGGCATCATCGACTGCTAACGTGGCTAGATGCAGCTATAAGAAATGAGGAACCAACTATTTCAGGTCCAGACAGTGTTGAAGAGATGGACGCCCTCAATGCACAATTTTATCAGGAGAACAAATCTCGCCCTCTCGATGAAGTGCTGACCGACTTCCGTACCACACACCAGCAAATTATGGACATCGTACAAGCTATGCCTGAAGACGATCTGATCAATCCTGATAGATTTGCCTGGTCACAAGGAAAACCGCTCTGGTATCTCATCGCTGGCGATACCTACGAACATTACCAGGAGCATATAGCACAAATCCAGGAATGGTTAGCTACAACCAATCCCGCGTAATCGGGAAGTACTTAATGATTGCACATATATCACGAGAAGAGGCTCGTCGCTTTCTCGCACACTATCATTTTAAGCCAACCGATTTGCCGGGTGTAATTGACCGTTTAGGGACGGTGCAATACGATCCATTGAACCCGGTTGGACGCAATGTCGATCTTGTTTTTCAAGCACGCATTCCTGGATACCAGGTCGATGATTGGCAAAAAGCCGCGTATACCGACCGCATCATTTACGATGCATGGGATAAGCAAGCCTGCCTTGTTCCAGTAAGCGACTGGCCTATGCGTGCCCTTACTCGCGAAAAGTTTCGACCCTATCACGATAGAGAAATTCTGCAGGCCGATGCAGAAGGTGCGGCCAGGATATTGGCGACGATTGATGAGCAAGGTCCGCTTTCATCACTTGAGTTCGAAGATCGTGCGCGTTTTGGTGAACCGGGGTCATGGTATGGCTCGACACGCACCAAGCGTATTCTGCGTTCTTTATGGGCCTGTGGTGAACTGGTGACGCACCATCGCAAAGGAGGACGCCATTATTATGAAAGACCGCATCGGGTAATACCAGCGCATCATTTCGAATTGCCCCCGCTGGTAGATGAGGCTGCCTACTATCGCTGGATCATAATGCGCAGGTACCAGGCTGCAGGTATCTTGCGCCCTGCTGCGGAAGCTGCTGTCTGGAGTGCATGTGATGAAGCACCAAAACGCAAACTGGCATTGGCACAACTGGTAGAGGCTGGCCAGTTAACTCAAATACAAGTTGGCGAACTCGCAACGCCATATTATGCGCAAACAAGCGCGCTCAAGTTACTCGACAAGCCACTCTCTAACCCACGCATGATCTTCCTGGGACCGCTCGACAGCTTGTTATGGGACCGCAAATCTCTTCTACAGATTTTTGACTTTGACTATATCTGGGAAGTATACAAACCAGCAGAACAGCGTAAATGGGGATACTACGTATTGCCAGTCTTCTATGGTAATCGTTTTGTAGCACGAATAGATTCACGATTAGAGCAAGGCATCTGGACGATCTCACGCTGGTGGTGGGAGCCTGATATCACACTTGACGCTGATCTCCTGGATGCGCTACGCATAGCTGTAGAGGATTTCTTACACTATTTACGCGCTGACGGGATTTGTGTAGGAGAAGACATGGATGCATTGGTAAAGCAAGCTATACACGGAGCGAAAGTTTAATTCATATCTAGCCTACATTCTGCAATGGTGCCCTATGTTGTATACTTGAACCAGGTAAACTTATTATCCGTATTCGTGCTCTTAAGCAGGCAAATAAATAATGAATACCAAGTCGTAATCCTGGATAAATTTTATTATGGATTTGCAAGATCGTCCACACTGCCTCACGGTTAACGAACAGCTAACGCTCAGTGTTCTATGGTTTTCTCTAAATTTCCAAAATGCAGCCCTTCTTCCAATTGTCATCCCTACACAGATTGTCCTGTTTGTCTCTGGTGAAGTTGGGAACGCTCGTCAAGCGACATTTCTTGGCTGGATCTCAACAGCAGGCGCTTTGGTAACATTGTTTGTACCTCCAATCATCGGTATGCTATCGGATCGCACAACCGGCAGTTGGGGACGCCGTAGACCATACATCCTGAGTGGCGGTCTGCTTATGGTTTTTGGCGGCATCATACTGGGCTTTGCGAACAACATAGGGTTCTTTATCCTGGGTCTCGTGGTCTTTCAGCTTGCTGTCAATGCTACTACAGCCGGTTATCAAAGCCTGATACCAGACCGCGTGCCTGAGGAGCAACGTGGCACGGCATCAGGCTACCTGGGAGTAATGACTATCCTCGGAAACATTTGTAGCCTGGTTCTAGCTGCGTGGCTATTCAGCCAGGTCAGTCTGAATTCAACTTCAAGTGCTGCTATTCATCAAGGAGCTATATACTTCTACGTCCTAAGCGGTATAGTTTTGCTGGCTGGGGTGTTTATCACCGTTGCCGGTGTGCACGAAGTACCAATCACCGATATGCAGATTGCATCTATGCAAACCAGCAGCACGACCAGGTTCAGTTTGCGTGGCTGGGTTGATCATAACTGGGTCAAGCCCTGGCGTGATCATAATTTCAGTTGGGTCTTTCTTACGCGCTTCTCCGTCATGCTAGGACTTACACTCTTCATGACATTCATTGAATATTACTTTGCTAATGTCGCACACGTTTCGAACTTCATACAGGCAACTGCAGCAGTGGCAGTGCTCGCATTAGTGGGAGCTGTTTTCAGCGCCTTCTTGCTCGGGGTTCTCTCTGACCGCACAGGACGAATTAAGATTGTCGCTCTGTCCACAAGCTGTATGGCATTAGCAGCGTTAGCATTTGTCGTTTTTCCTGATACCTACATTCTCTGGCCTCTGGGTCTTCTATTTGGTATTGGTTATGGAGCCTATACAAGTGTTGACTGGGCCTTAACCGTTGATGCATTGCCATCTCTCAATACGGTCGGCAAGGACATGGGGATATGGAACGCATCTTCGACTTTACCTGCTATCCTGGGTCCTTTGATTGGCTCCATCATCTTCTCTATAGCCGGCATATTTGGTCAAACTCAATCTGGCTATCGCGCAGTCTTTGCACTCGCCGCCTTTGCAATGTTTTTAGGGGCGGCCTTTGTTTTAAAAGTACGCGAAAAGCGCGAAACCAGTGAGATTCGCAACCTGCAAGCCTTTCACCGCTCCATAAGCCCTGGATGGAAGCTGGCATTTCAAACACGAGCAGGGCGAGCACGTGGCTTTATACGTTTCTGGCCTTTTTGGGAGTGGTTTATCCTGACAATCTGGCGCGTGAAGCCTATTCCCAACGCTCCTAATGGTCTGTTTGAGGTACGTTTCATACGCTATCGAGGAAAACCCATTGACCTTCCCGATGGTACACAAATTCGCAAAGGGGATCGAATTGGAGAACTCCATTTCCGTAACCAGGTATTATTGGATGCTGCCACACATACCAATACCTGGGGCATCATACACATGATTATGCAGGATTTCCGCGCCCTGGCAGCCTGGACACAAGCGCCAGACTTCCCTACAGATCTGCGGGCATTTTATGGTGTAACATTGTTGGGACGTGCAGGCACTCGCCTTGGCTTTACCACACGCGAGCGTCGCTGGAATTTACTGGCCTGGTTTGATCGCTTTTTCATGACAGGATTGTTGGTACTCTATACCGAGAAAGGTCTGGGACGACTACTCCAGGGAACTACCTATGGCTCTTATCCGCAGGAAGTGTGGATATCTCGAGGAGAGTTGCTCAAGAAGTATGGTAGCGCTACATCAGCCGCCAATAGGTGATTTTTCACTCAAAAACTCTGGTATTTTCGGCTTCTAACCCTCTTAGCTGCCTCAACGTATGGTATAATGAATAAGAA
>JBKPBA010000121.1:0-5007 GCA_046726675.1 Chloroflexota bacterium | reverse complement strand
AGCCAGGGCCGTCTGCATGAGAATTCAAACCAAAAACTTCATCCAGTATAACTCTGGCATAATGAGTAACGCGCCAGTCCAGATGTACATAGAGACTTCCATCGAATGTAAGGAGTAGCTTTAGCAAAATAAACGTTTCGTATAGCCATTGGAGATATGTATCAAGATCATTGTACCATTTATCGCTAAATGCCAGTTGTTCGCCGTATTTAAAATCGCGACCTGTCATGAAAGGGGGATCGATATATATCAGATTGATTTGTCCAGTAAATTCGGGAAGTAGTGCCGGGAGAACAGCGCTTTTGTCTCCCAAAATTAAGCGGTTGTGCCACGTCTGGGTAGAGTTTAGAGGAGAATTGAAGAGCTTATCGGCTGGGTGCCCTTCAAAACTCTCATAAGTAGAAAGATGTTGTGTAGCAATGGTTGAGTTGATATAGTTTTCTTGCTCTCTGCCATGCTTGCCTTTCCAAACTAATTCAACCATAAATGATTCCTCGATTGTTCTCTATATTGGACACAATATAGCATAAGATAGCCAGAAATACCCCATATATTCCTTTTGGGTGGATCAACTCACTTTGAGCATAGTACAATGGTATTATTGGGAAAAAAAGTAATAAGGCTCGGCTTTATCCTTATGGCCTGAACGAAAAGTTATTGACGCATGTGATTCCTTTGAGTACACTAGGTGTAGCAACACTCTTCGATACGCAGAAGAATGTACTGTTACTGTTCTTGATGCGCTAAAATACTCACTGATACCCAAGATTTTGTATGGGGTTAGATAAAATGCAACCTGTTGTATGGACGCTCATTGGTCTTATTGCTTATGTTTGTGGTTTAGTGATTGTGATTACTATGACCCCACGACTATTGAAACTCAGGTTTGACGAGGGGCTGTTTATGGGTATTGCTGTTGCGGTTGTGTTAGGTGGAATTATGGTCTTCGCTCCCCTTGCGATAACTTTTGCTCTCTTTAATGGTTCATTTGGTGTCAAAATATTAGACTTTTTGCTGCTTGTAGGAATCTTTGTCGTTGGGTTAAGAATGTCTCTACGTAGTTTTCGTCCCCGTTATGCGGGTGGAACTTTTCAGCTTTCACGTATTCTTGCTGGAAGCTATTGTCTCTTGTTATTAGCTGCGTCGATGTATTGCATTATCTTGCTCTTTCTACCGCCACAATCTTAGCACAACATAGATACCTGGTCTAAAGTACCAGTTTTTTCTTCGGGTTTGTTGCTGCAAGTGGCGAGGAAAAATTAGCTGGGGGGTACTCATTAAGATCTTTTGATGAGTACCCCCCAGCCTTGTTAAAAAATTTGCATCACGGGTTAGTTCGATCCGTGTAACTGAATGGCAGCAATGACAGGGTCGGTATGATGCTCCGCCTGCCGCAGTTCCGCTTTCTTCAGATTGAACGCGCTATTGATGAGCGCGATGTGTGTGAAGGCTTGCGGATAGTTGCCCAGGGCTTTGGTCCCGTTGCTGCCGACCTCTTCGGAAAACAGCCCCAGTTGCCCGGCATAGCTGAGCAACCGCTCAAAGAGCGAGCGTGCTTCGGCCACCCGCCCCTGCATCGCCAGATTGTCGACCAGCCAAAAGGTACAGATGGTGAAGGTGCCCTCGCCTCCCGGTAGCCCATCTTTAGCATGATAGCGATAGACGAAGCCTTGGGCATCGGTCAAGTGGGCACTGATGCGATCCACTGTCGAGCGCATGCGCGGGTCATCTGGCGCAAGAAAGCCCACCAGCGGCAACAACAGCGTGGAGGCATCCAGCACGCTGCTATCGTAGGACTGCGTAAAGGCACCCACTTGCGGATTGTAGCCATGTGTCAAGATATCCGTGCGTATTTGCTCCCGCACCTGTCGCCAGCGTGCGATATCAGCCTCCAGATGCAACTGCTCTGCCGCCCGGATGCCCCGATCCAGCGCCACCCAGCACATTACCTTGGAATACACAAAGTGGCGCACCTCATCACGCACTTCCCAGATGCCGTAATCAGGCTCCTGCCAGTGTGCGCACACATGCTCGATCAACAGGCGCAGCATCTCCCACAACGACCCCTCCAGGTGTTCGCCGTAGCGCTCGAAGCCGCCTTGACGGCGGAACAGGTGTATGCAATCCAACACTTCACCAAAGACATCTAGTTGCTGCTGCTGTGCTGCCTCGTTGCCAATCCGTACTGGTCGCGAGTCGGCATAGCCACTCAGGTGTGGCAATTCTCGCTCCGCCAGCTCGCGTTCGCCACGAATACCATACATGATTTGCAGGTCTTCTCCGTTTGAATACGAAAGACGACGTAGCCAGTGTGTGAAAGCATGTGCCTCCTCAGTGAAGCCCAACACATTGAGGGCATACAGCGTAAAGGTGGCATCGCGTAGCCAGGTGTAGCGGTAATCCCAGTTGCGCACCCCACCTAGTTGTTCGGGTAGTGAGGTGGTTGGTGCCGCTACAATGGCTCCAGTGGGCGCATAGGTCAGCATTTTGAGCACCAGTGCGCTGCGTTTGACCCAGGCGTCATAGGGTCCCCGGTAGGTGCAGCCCATAACCCAGGTACGCCACCAGTGCAGGGTATGTGCCAGTTCCCAGTCGAAATTGCGCTGGTGCAACTCCGTCTCGGCCAGCCGAAAAGCCGCCTGGGCAGTGCGCCCGACCCCGACGGAAAACAGCAGGCGCTCCCCCTCCTGCAAGGTAAACTGGACCACCAGAGGCGGGTGCAGTTCCCCCTCCTGCTGACGGACTGCCATCGAGAACGATGGCAGGCGATAGGCGCCGACGATGCCCAGGCCAACATGTTGCTGGCCTCCAGAAATGACCGCACCCCTGTTCTTAGGTAGCAGTGTCACGGCACAGGGTGCGGCCGCGTAGTCTGGGCTGACTTTGAGCGTCATGGTGACAGGCAGTTCCCCCTGGGTGCACTCAACGATGCGTACCAGGCTATGACACGAGCCATCTTCGCGCGTCCAGGTGTTGTTGTTCAATTCGTGGAACTGCCAGGCGCTTAGTGTTTCGACTGGCATAAAATCGGTGAGGAGCAGCTCTCCTGTCTCGCAAGAGAAGCGGGTTTGTAGCACATTGCTATCGCGCAGATAGCGTTGTGAGCCTCTAATCGTGCCACCAGTGGGCGCAATCTGGAAGTAGCCGCCGTGCTGAGCGTCCAACAAGCGACAGAAGATGGCCGGACTGTCGAAGTCTGGCAAGCAGCCCCAGTCGACCGAGCCATCAGGAGCAACCAGTACGACCGAATGACAATCGCCGATGACGCCATACGATTCGATAGGTTGATACGAGCGAGCAGTCGTATTCATTCCATCCCATCCCTTTCACAAATGAATAATAGATGATAGCATGTAGAAAATGGATTACCTTATATCAAGAGTAAACGGAAATGATAACAAATAGGTAACAAGAAATCAGGAAATTGTCCGGTTTTACACATTTCTCATTTCAGTATTTATAACACCAAAAATATGAAAATTATTTGATTGTTGTGGATAAAATTATTTGATTGATGTGGATAAAATATACATTCTCCGAGAGAAAATGGACTGCTTGCCTTTTTGTGAAGCTGCGTTCCCGCTACCGCCCCAACTATATAATAATTCGAATCTGGTTATACCAAAAGTAAGTTAAGATTTACTTTTCTTGTTAGTCAAAGCTGTACAAACTAAAGAAATTAATCTATATATCAAATTTTAGTATTTAAAATATCAAAATAAAGAGTAATCACGAGTGAGTACGCGACCCTCACAGCCGGCAACCAGTGCTAAAGATGGCTGAAGATGAAGGCCGCTTCGGTCGCGACAGTAGCCTCAGGCGTGCCTTTGCTCCGCCAGGTGTGTAGCCTCAAGCACCACGTCAAGTCGCAATAGCGTATGACATAGAAGTTGGGAAAAAACAGGGTTAAACGTATCGTTCGAACCACTCTACAGTACGATATAAACTATCAGTACGCTGTTTAGGTGTACCACAATCAGGCAGATCAATTAAATGGCTTACACCTGGATAACGCACAAGCTCTACTGTATGTTTGCGTTTACGTAGCATGACGAAGAGTTGGAAAGATTCGCTTATTGGACAGCGTAAATCGTTCTCGGCATGAAGAAGCAAGAGCGGGGTTGATATTTTGTCAGCAAAAGTTAGAGCGGAACGGCTATGCAGTAATGCTTCGCCACCTTCTGATCCTGTGCCACGCATAACATAGTCGAACCATAATGTCTGATCTGATAGCAAGCCTGAAGTGAAGAGAGAGCTAATACCGTTGCGGCTCACGGCCGCCTTAAAGCGATTGGTTTGCGTTATGGCCCAGTTGGTCATGTAGCCGCCATAGCTGGAGCCACCTATTCCCAGACGTGTTCCATCGACAGGTTCTGTAGCCAGTACATGATCAATACCCGCCATTAGATCACGGAAATCATTGCCTCCCCAATCGTTCAGGGTTTGCTTACAAAATTCTTCACCATACCCGGCACTACCTCGTGGATTGGCCGCCAATACCGCATAACCCTTACCGGCCAGTACCTGGAATTCGTGGACGTAGCTATCACCCCAGGCCAGTGATGGGCCTCCATGAATCTCTAAGATCAGAGGAGCTTTCACTCCCTGTTGCAGTGGTGGGAGATAGAGCCATCCTTCAATTTCGAGACCATCGAAACTTTGCCAGGTGATACTTTTGGGACGAACCAGTTGACGACTTCGGAGGAGTGTATCGTTGACTCCAGTAAGTTTGTGACGATTCTCGCCGTTGCAGTCCATACTCCAGACATCGCCAGGTGTAAACCAGTCTGTACGGATCATAACAATGGTTTGACCATCTTTGCTAAGCTGCGGGTTAATGTAGCAACCGTTGCCGCTTGTTAACATTGTAGTTTGATCATGCTCAATGTCGAGTCGATAAAGATGAACCTGACCTCGCTCCTGTACGGTGACGAGCAGTGACTGGCTATCGGGAAACCATAAGGGTAAGCCTATCGTGGAAATGTGTAGCTCATCCACAATCAATTC
>JBKPBA010000120.1:0-3673 GCA_046726675.1 Chloroflexota bacterium | reverse complement strand
GTGGCAGAGGTATGCGGCCGAAGCTCTGCTATAGTCCAGTCCGGGGTAGGTGGCATAAAAGGTCACGACTGCGGCGATCTCCTCGGCCAGGTTGACGGACATGTCGAGCGCGTAGGCGCCTCCTAGCGAGAAGCCGACGAGGGCGAGCTTGCCGCGACCGTCCGAAAGATGTGTCGCATCGTGTTGGCGCAGGAACTGCGCCGCTGCTGCGATGTCGCCGCGCACCCGCTCTAAATCCTGATCCAACGCCTCGACCAACGCTTGCGCTTCCTCGATCGCCGCGGTCGTCTTGCCGTGGTAGAGGTCGGGGGCGAGCGCCACGAAGCCCGCCTCCGCAAGCCGGTCGCAGACCTGCCGAAACGGCTCCGTCAGTCCCCACCAGGCATGCAGGACCAGCACACCTGGTCCGCTGCCATGCGAAGGCTCGGCCAGATAGGCGCTGATCGTTCTGCCATCAGCCTGAAAAGCTCTCATACTACTCTCCTTCAAAACTCAAGAAACGCTGTGCTTCAAGAAGCAGAGCACAGCTGTTCTGTTTTGTACACTCGTGATCAGCGCTTACTCACCGCCCTCATCGGCTTTCGCCCGGCCGACCCAATCAGAGGCTCCATCAATGGCGTTCTGTCCGAGAAACATGTTCAACTGGGCCGCATGTTCCTGCACGTGGCGCATGTTGTACAAGAGTAGCTCTAAAAAGCTCATCGGCTTTTCCCCGATCCAGCGGAAAGCGACCTGTTGGTGCGCTTTCTCGTCTGACAATCCAGCGATCGTTGTCTGGCACTTCTTGCGCAGATGCACCAGATAGGCATGTAGCTCATCCCTGGTATAGGGCCGTTCGGGAAGGACACCTGCTGGGTCAATCTCAGCCAGGGTGAAGGGCGTAGGGGGAGCGAATCCTTCAAGTGAGCCTGTGAGATACAAGTCGAGCCAGAAGAGTGTGTGATAGGTGATATACCAGAATGCTGCGGATTCCGGTGGCAGAGGGTGGTCTGAGTGGTCGCTCCAGAGGCGTCCATTCCAATGCGTGCTGGGACAGGCTAGCAGGGCGTTTTCGAGCATGTCGATAGTCGCGCCGAACTGCTGCCAGAGGGCGGTACTCCACAAGGGATCCATCTGTATGCCTCCAAGTGTAATGCTGATACTATTTTGACGTGTTTGTCTGCTTTTGTCAATAACACTCCAGGTCGTGTCTTCCACAAAAGAACCCAATTTACACCTGATAATTGACCTACCAAGCGAGCAGATTTTGCTCTGAAATGTGGGCAAGTGCTCACGTTCCAGGGCAAAATTGGGGCAAGTTTTCAGGTCATTTACTAACAGCTTCAGCGTTTAATCAAGCCGTTGATGTAAGAACTCGATGGTACGCTCCCAGGCAACGCGAGCAGCCTCGGCGTCATACTCGGGGCGATTCTCCTCGAAGAACCAATGGCGCGTTCCTGGATATAGAAAGAATGAGGCTTGCCTCCCAGAGGAGCGGATGTCTTCCTCGAATTGACGGACCTGCTCGATTGGTTCAAAATCGTCATCCTCGGCAAAATGACCCAGCAAATCGGCCTGCGCCAGGACCTTTTCGGGTGGCGTGGTTCCATAGAAGGTGACGATAGCAGCCATCTGGTTCTTCAATCCCAGTGCCCAGAAGCCCCCTAACGAGAACCCGACCGCACCTAGAGCCTTTCCACGCCTGCCCGGCAGTTTGAGCAAGTAGCCAATGGACGCGGTAAGAGCCTGGGAAGTTTCCTCACTCTCTATCCGTTCTGAGGCCAGTTGTTCGGCCTCATCGATTGAGGTGGTGGTCTTTCCGTGATAGAGGTCGGGAGCAAGAGCGATGAAGCCCTCTCGCGCGAGACGGTCGCAGACCTGTTTGAAGAAGTCGGTAAGGCCCCACCATGCATGCAGGACCAGCACACCTGGTCCGCTGCCATGCTCGGGAACGGCCAGATAGGCGCTGATCGTTCTCCCATCAGCCGGAAATTCTCTCATACTGCTCTCCTTAAATACTCAAGAAACGCTGTGCTTCAAGCAGCATAGCACAGATGTTCTGTTTTGTACACCCAAATTTTCTTTCCGTTACAACCCCACTCGTGTGACAAAACCATCTTCGAGAGGTTCTTCTGGAAGGGGCTCTATCATGACATGTCAACGTGCTGCTCTCTGCAAGCGAGTATTGAGCCGCTGAAGAGGACAAGGGCCGTTCCGTTCCCAAATAGACCGGTATATTTCCATTATTGCATGCCAACACCCCAGATGTGGAGTGGCTTGCCCAAATACTTTCCGAGCGCCTGCTCATAATTGGGGTCATCTACCACCAGATCCTTCGCTGCGCTCAGGATGACAACCTACACAGGTGATGTCGTGGTAACGGGCGCGGGAGTCCATCAAGCCAGATCCTTCGCTGCGCTCAGGATGACAATCAAGGGATGCAACACCAGGGACAAGCGACGGCAGCCTACAGATCCTTCGCTGCGCTCAGGATGACACAGATAGCAGGATGATATTGAGAGGCAACATAGGTTGATGCTTATTAGGGCCGATGAATCGGCGGTGGGCGCGATAAATCGGCCCCTACAGAGGGCAGGGGTCATGCCCTATGCTCGACACATGGCGAGGGGGATGAGAACACTATGAAGGGATGAGCTTTAAGATCTTCTTCTGTGACGCAAAGACACGTACAAAATAATTGGGGCAGCCAGCAATAAAAGCGGACTTGCATCAATAAATCCGTCACTCAGCGTAATAAGAGCAGCCCCACCCGGATGGACATGCGTAAAAACCGCAGAGACATTCGGTAAAAATCCATCGTTGTCCTGCTGCAGCGGCCAGTACACGAGCGCGGCACGCCCAATAATGTTCTGTTTTGGCACAAAACCCCAGGCTCTCGAATCAGAACTACCGTCGCGATTATCGCCTAGCACAAAATAGTCATTTGGGGGTACGACCATGTGGGAGACGGGTTTAGACTCAACGATATTGCCATGATTGTTATTTGGATCAACATACGTTTCTTTTAAGATCACGCCATCAACTGTCACTGTAGTATTTTGGATTGTAATAACATCTCCTGGTAGACCAATCACTCGCTTGATGTAGTCCTGAGTAGTTTGGGGGGGAGCAATAAAGACAATAACATCACCACGAGCGGGGGGACGGAAAAGATAGGTCCACTTATCTACGAGGATAAGTTCTTGATCATGCAGGCTGGGTTCCATACTATGCCCTTCTATATTGAAGTTCTGTACAGCAAAGCGGATTACCAGGAACATTAAAACTGTGAGGACAATGGTCTCGATTACCTCACGTACAAGTCGATAGCGCTTCTCAAAATCTAGTTCTGGTTTCATGTTCTCTCTTTCCCGCACCACACACATTCAGCAGATAAATACCTACGGGTGACATTGTTAATACGAAATGTACCAGAAGAAGGTTAGAGAAAGCAAGTTTTTGGGAGTGTGTGGGGGTTCTACCACAAATCCGGAATCTAAGTGCTTGACTGTTCTCTTAGGGTCGGGGGTAGTGTTCATTAGTACTTAGGTAATACCCATCCGATCTGTCATTCTATTCCTTGACCACCGAACACTTGTGCTGCAATACGTGCAATCTCCTCAGAGGAAACGTCACGTACATGCTGAGCAAGGCCCCAACGGTACCCAAATGGGTCAAGGATTTGCCCATAGCG
>JBKPBA010000119.1:0-16106 GCA_046726675.1 Chloroflexota bacterium | reverse complement strand
TCTCGGATGATACCATGGTAAATACCACCGTGTCAAGGGGCATCGAGGATGCTCGGCCTTGTTGTCATTTCCTACCAGACAGACCGATCTGAATTGACACTCGATGGATGAAAAACGATCGTTCTGGAGCCGTTTCTCAAGCTATCAATGGCTGTGCTGTCCACAATTCGGGGCAAATGTGCCTGTTTCAGGGCAAAAATGGTCGAGATTTCAGGGCATTTACCAAGTTCTTTCACACATATTCCACCTCATGGTTTCTTCAGAACCCTCTTACGATGGAGATATTCAGCATCCAGGCGGAGTTGCCCAATTTCACGTCCTAAAAAGGGATGGCATTCGGAAGTTCCGCAGGCAGCGTCGAGATGGCGACTTCGATGCCGAGCGATTTGAGGGTGTCCATAAACAGGCCATAGAAGTCCGCGACGGGGCGCGGCTCAAGCGTGATCTCTTGTGTGCGTCCATCGCTCACATTGATAGTGAGGCGGTGGTCGATGAAGTCAAAATTGACCTCGAAGCTCTCCCTTTGCCAGGGAATAGGGCCCGTGGTTAAGCCACGAGCCGTCAGAAGGAAAACGACTTCCCACCACTGATTCAGAAATGGGCACAGTTCGAGTTTCACCTTGCCAACCACTTGCGTCCATAAATCCCACGCGATGCGCAACGAGATAGGGAGGGCGGAGAAGATGGCCTGTCACGCGGTTTGAAGAGGTTTTGCTCTTGTTGACCAGAAACGGTCAGGCGAGGTTCACCGAGTCGCAAAGAAGCCAGAGAAAGACCAGAGAGCCAGCAAGGTCGAGCCATGCTCAGGCGATGCGGAGGCCGAGAGCAGCGGCAAAGGCGTCTGGTATTCCGAAGAGCTTGATCGAGACATCTGGAGCGGCTGATCTGCGAGCATTGCGCGCCAGGCGCTCGGCCCAGGAGAGACGGTAGTGGGCTCGCTCGGCACGAGAGATCAATCGGATCGGCGGAGACTGAGCCGGTGGAGCCGTCTCAGCAAATTCGACATCGACGCGCTGGTGACGAAGAAGCTTGACCACCTCTCGCCGATGAAAGCACCGCTGCCAGTCTCCCCAGACAATGGGATGAGAAGCGAGAAGTGGAGGCGGGAGAGACGCGACCTCCTCGGTTTTGTCACATGGCCAGAGCACTGCACTGACGCGGCGCGGTTTTTTCGTAGCCGTCCCATACCCTTGACATTCCTCACGTCTCGGACAGGGACGGCAGTGACCAATTCGAGCAGCATAGACCACACGCACACTGCCGTCTCGTTCAGGGCGTCGTTCCTGAGGATACAGAGGGAAACCAGCAGGACACTGGACAGTGCCATCTGGTTGGGGAGTGAAGTGCGCCCCTGCGATGCATCCCATCCGCGAGACCGCCCACACTGGCGGCTGATAGGAAATGTCCGCCTGGACGGTACTGGCTGGTGTTGCCACTGGCTCATGTTGAGCTGCTGCAAATTCGGTCGTGCGCATGGGCGTTGGGTGCAGTGCATAGCCCAGGGAGAGGCGCAGGTTCCACGTCCATTGCGCGAGGATAAGCCAGAATTCCTGGCCCCAGGCGGTCTGAGAACACCAGCGGTCCGGCTCTTGTTCCTTATCTTCATCCGAGAGCACCGTCTCAAACGCTCCGCGGTGCAAGTACAGAGCCATCACAGCAGCAGGCGTGAACGCATCTGGCGGCAAGGCCGTGTAGAACAGCTCGTAGACGTTCTCACCGCGTATGGTGCCGACTTTCACCGGCGTTTCGGGTGCCGGACGTGCGGCGACGATGACCCGCGTGCGCGGTCCGGCTGGGGAAAGATTGAGGTCAGGGAAGTCAAAGAGGGCTCGGCAGGTTCCCGTTTCGGGATGGGTGGTCTGCTGATCCGGTGGTTGGGCCAGGCGGGCTTGCACCGGCTCTAGATCGAGGAGATCATAGTCCTTGCCCCGCATGACGTAGGCGAGTCCAGCCAAGTTGGCGACAATCGCGCCATTGCCATATTGCCCGTCCAGGCGGACCACAGCCTGGCTCAGTGGAACGGATTGCGCAGGCATATACATGCTGATCGCCCTGATCGCTTGTCGCAACCCTCCCCGGTAATCACCGTTGCCTGCACCCGATGCCCCCGAAAAGGTGCTAACCCATTGGTGCGTGTGGGCCTGGAGCATGGTCGTCCGGGTTCTGACAGCCTCTCCCCGCTTGTGTCCGAGGTAGCCCGGAGCACAGACCTCATCCAATCGGCGCTGTGCGGCTGGCAAATCAGGGGTAGATGGCAAGGCGCGTTGGCGAGCAGCTTGCCGTGTGCCATCCACATCGAAGACGAGCCATTGTGTTCCTTGCCGGTCCCACAACCCTCCCGTTTTGTTCTCCTTCTCCAGCGGTCGGGCGACCAGATCTTCGAGAAACACGGTGCGCAATGCCTCAACTGCTGTTTGATTCAGCGCAGCGAGAAAACGACTGAGGGTCAAGCGATGAGGGAGGCGTTCTCGCCCGAAGAGCGCCATGAACGGGGCGGCGAAAGGCTGAACGCGCTCGTAGAACGCTTCCAGGGTGCGTTCGCCGCTCATCGCATACCCCAGCAACACGACCACAAAGTCAATGACATCGTAATGGCCGAATCGGCGCCGGGCAAAGAGCACCCGCTCTTCAATCGTCGCCAGCACGCCCACATGCCGAAGATACTGCACGATCACGGCCACTTCACCAAACCAGGATGGGGTTGAAGGAACTGACTGAGAGGAGGTCTGGATGAAAACCCCCGAATCTTTGCTACTCACCACGTGCTCTTCCTATTCAGAGACAGATGCTTTCTTTCGACGTCAAGAAGGTGCATGGGGTCACTGGTGCCATGAGGTGAGGTGGTTCTTGCTCACATGGCTCTGGAGAGGTTAGGTCATCCCCCGCAGCGCTGCCGCAAGAAGCCCCCCCTCTCAAAGCGGTTCAGGCTTTGCTCCTTCATCAACTGGCTTCGTCAGATGAGTCGAGCATGCTGGAGTACCTCTTGCGCTTTTTTCGCACCTTTTTCTCCCCCGTACTTCCTGAAAATGTCGACGAATGCTTGGTGTGCGGTTGGATCGGATGGAACATGGCACGCTTTTCCACAGAGGGTCTGATCCAGCCAGTGAAAGATGACCGTATGGGCATAGCTCAAGCCCCCCATCTGACAATGGCTCGAAGCCCCTTCACGTCGCTGAAACAGGTGGACGGACCGTTCGCATGGTAATGACAAGATGAAATCCAGCAGACCAACCACAATGGCGGAGGTCGAGGCGGCAGCATCCACAATGTCATCCTCGCTGAACAAGAAGAGCATGGGATTCCTGAAATGGGATTCCAGCCCTTTGAGCGTGAAGGGCGCGTAGGCGTCAGGCCACTCATGCGGCTTGCGAATGCCCAACGTCCATTGGGCATGCTGAAATCCCCAGCGAGCCGCTGGACTCAGCCTCATCAGGACACGGAACATGAGGTCGATCACCCGGGCATTGTGCAGGCCCTTCAGCCCAGCCCTGGCTGCTTCTCCGCAGTCCACCACCAGCGTGTTGGCGATGCAGGCTTTGATGCGCGGCTCTCCTGCTGCAGCTCTGGGCGCGAAATAGCCACCTGCCGAATACCCAATCAAGGCCACTTTGTCCTGGTCCACATCGGGGCGGCTGAAGAGATAGTCAACGACAGCGCTGACGGGCTTCTCGTAGTCTGGTCGGAAAATGAGACCAGGATTGGCCTTGAGCGCGGTCCATTGTCCGGGACCCTCGAAGATGAGACAATGCCAGCCGTACTGGACTGCGACGGGGCCAATCCAGCCATAGACCTCTTCCATGGTTGAGTCGAAGCCCCCCAGAGCAATGAGCGTCGGTCGCTTTCCCTCACCCCCAGCCATGAAATAGGCTGGCAGCTTCGCGCCTTCAAAGTCAATGTCGAAAGATTCGATGGGCCGATCCATCAACCGGATCATGTGGTGGAAACAGTCTTTGCTGCGTTGCCACAGCGCGGTGTGTCGTGGGGAAGTCGGGTGGGCATAAAAGACCGCCATGCGATAATAGTTGCTGGCCTTGAGATAGGCGCCACGGGCTGAGATCTGATCGCCAGCACGATCGGCGTCTTGCGCATAGGTGGCCACTCGGTCAGCCGTAGCGCTCCACGCTTGTATCCAACTCTCAAAGTTGCCATCGTGGATACGGTCCATGGTCTCCATACATTCCCCAAACTCGGCAGCTCCGGCCTGCTGGGTGGAGATGCCTCGGACGAATTCATAGTCAAATCCCCCGACCATCTTGTTGGCGAAGTTGACCTTCATAGCACGATCCCTCTCTTTCGGTAGGTCATGTGGGACTAGCTCTCTGTAGGATGCTGGATCGAACAGAACCAGGCTTTGAGTGTGACAACGTCAACGAGCTGCAACGAATGGCCTGGCGCTCCTAGCACCCGCTCTATTGCCTCAGTATAGACGGCCACTGTCCGTTCGATGTAGCTGAACTGCTCAGGTCCGAACTGACCAGAGAGGAGCAGTTCGGAAAGCCGGTTGCCATGATCATTGAGCAGGGAGACGACCACCTGGCCCACCTCGCCGGGATAGCCAGTCCTCAAGATCCCCTCTTCAAGACCCTGGCGAATAATAGCTGCAAGCCAGGGCGTGATCCGCTTGATCCTGGCAGCATAGAGTTTGTGGCGAACGAGCGCGTTCTCATCGGCATACCAAACACGCAGGAATCCGAGAAATGTGTCCTTCTGAGCGGTTTTCCATTGCGCCAGTTGGACGAAGAAGCGCTGGAGTTTTTCCAGCGCAGAAAGCGTGGGATCGTACGTGATGGCAATGAGGAGCTGTTCCCCTTCGTCCAGCAGATGTTCAATGAGCGCTTCCAGCAATGCTTGTTTGGAGCCGAAATAGTGGTAGAAGGCTCCTTTGGAGATCTGGAGGTCATCGAGCACATCCTGGATCGCCATCTGCTCGTAGCCTTTGGTTTGCACCAGTCGTCTGGCTGCATCGAGAATAGCGCTGCGTTTCACGCGGTATGCTTGTTCTTTGACGGGGCGTGCCATTATCCCTTCTTTCTAGTTAGTAAACCGACCGATGGTTTATTAACTAGAAAGGAGTATACCCGATGAGATGATAGTTGTCAACCGGGAAGGGAGAGCAAATGGACGCCTCTTTCTGCGTCTTTGAGCTACTTGCTTCGTACATCTCGTTGCGCAATTCGTGGGATGAAGTAGTCCATGAGAGCCAGAGGCACGAAGTACGTCGTGATCATGGAGAGCGGCGGGATGTTGAGGGCGATCATGCTGGCCGGATCGCCGGCGCGGACTATCGAGGCTAGAGGGATGGAAACGACGAAGTCGAGGATGCCGACCGCCATCCAGGCAATGAGCAGCCTCCGCTGCTTCGCTGTCCGCGGTGGGGTTAAGTAGTGCGCCGCGAAGGGGGCCGAGAACCCCGTTGCGGCGTCGAGCAAGCCGGCCCATAAGGCGAACTTGCCGTTGAGTTTGCCCACCGCGTAGACGGCAAGAAAGGCGATGCCACCCACACGGACCGTCTGAACGAAGACGAGCGTTCTAGTGTCGAAGGCCAAGGCCCAGGCTCGGACGCGCCGCGAAACGGCGAACGCGACACCGAAGACGATGATGGGTGTCACCACGAAGAGGAAGATGAGCCGCATATGTTTGGAAAAGAACCTTGCCCATCCCAGTGTGGCGTCGAGAGCAAACCAGACGATCGCGATGATCAGCATCGTCTGGGACATGCGGGAAAGTGTTCTCTGGGGTGTGACGCTCTCTGCTGCATCTGTGCTCACGTGGCGGGGAATTGAGCCTCCAACCAGGATCGGCAGCGGCTCGGCTGAGGATGCAAGGCCCTCTTGGGCCACAGCCTTGTTTGCTTCTGTTGACATGATGTATGCTCCCTTCTGTGTCTTATATCTTTGGGTAAGAAGAGCTCACTCAGTCTCCGTGATTAGCTTCCATGTTTTCCTCAATGAACTTCAACGAGTGGCTCTCCCATACAGGGCTTGGCCAGGTAGCACGACGCTGTATGCCAGACGAAGATCACTGCATGGGAGGGCGCACCAGCGAATCTGCTGCGTCACAGATGCACGCTCTGGTGATCCTTCATACAAGGCCCTGACGATCCGCACGCGTCGCGCCATAGGCCCCTGGTTAGCCAGAAGCGGCCTGCTCGTTGGATTCCTGCTTTGCCTGGGTCTCACGAAGGAGATCGCGCAGCGCGATGGCCAGGTAGCCCAGGATACCGAACAGTGAGACGACCAGCAGCACGGCGCCGATGGTGACCGTGTTGATCGTCGAAGCAATCCAGGGCTGCCCGGACGGCTGCGTCGTCATGGCAAAGGGCGAGATGGTTAACCAGATGCCCGTCAGGAAAAACAGGAACAACACCAGACTTCCCGGCGGAACAAGCCGCCGCATTGCATTCCCTATACGCATTATGCTTCCCTCCTTGTGACACTTTGTTCAATCAACTGGTCCCCCGCTTGATCGCTTCCCACTTGGCGGCGTGCGCTCAGATCGGCGGCCAGGGCCGCTGCCAGCGTGGACAGCGTGCGGTCGAGATCATTTTGAGTGGTGGCCGGAACTAGCGAAAGCCCGGTCGGTGGCTGGGAAGCGGCTTGCGCCTGGACCTCTGGTTGCGGTCGCGCGACGATCACGCCTGCTGCGCGTAAGGCGCCAAGCAGCGCGGCGAAAAAGAACCCAAAGGCGACCAGGGCCACCACTGCGACAGGAATGCCCGTCGCGAAGTTATTGGTGGTCTGGCTCACCCAGTCCGCGCCATACGGCTGATAGCCGAGGGCGAAAGGCGCTACGATCAACCATCCTCCAGCCAGGAAGATGAGCAGACTGGCCACCATTCCGACAAGGTATTTGCCAAGAGATGGCTGTGTTTTTGGCATGTGAAACCTCCTTATTTCGAGAAACATGCACTTGTGATAACGACATTCATTACATCAAAGGGCCACTAGAGGCCATCTGGCCTGCAGCGGGAACCGTTTCCCCTGTGGCGACTTCGGCTCCTCCATTGGCATTGCCTGCTTCACTGTTGACAGAGGAGGCCAGCAGCAGAATGGAAAGTGGCTTAAGGACGTCTTGAGCCACGGCTCTCCCACGCTGCGCTTCACTCCAGTCGTGCGGATAGCGTCCATTGACGGTAGACGAGAGGGCCGCTAGCACCTGGGGGTCGGCCACCGGCTGTTGCGCCCGGCGCGCAACCAGTGCCAGCATCACCCCAAGCAAGGCCCGGCTGCGATTGGTCGCCCGTGCCTCCAGGAGCGCCTGCGGCTGGGCGCTGACCGATGTCATCACTTGCACATCAGCCGGTGCTATGCTTGTCTTCGTGGCAGGCTGCTTCTGCCATAACAAGCACGCTACCAGCACAGCAGTCACGAGCATGGTTATACCTGTAATGAGAAACGACACATGCAGCGCGTTCACGAACGCCTGATTAATCGCCTGGTGCAGCGCGGCCGGAGGCAGTGGCAGTCGCCCTGGTAGCTGAACCTGGCTGGCCTGCTCGCCAGCAGTAGCAATCCTGCTTGCAATCGTTGCACCGATTGGCCCGGGAACACCCCGTTGCGCGAGTTGAGATGTAATGTTGCTGGAAAATTGCTGCAAGACGACGGTCCCAAGCACGGCCACCCCTAACGCGCCTCCGACCTGGCGGCTGGTGTTATTCACGGACGAGCCCAGACCCGCCCGCTGAGGAGGCGTAGCAGAGAGTACCGCTGCGGTCAGCGGGCTGATCATCAAGCCAAAGCCAATGCCTACCAGGCCGAAATCCCACCACAGCGTGGCATAACTGGAGTCAGGCTCTATGCGCATCACCAGGAGCAGCGCGCCCCCAGCAAGCAGCGCCCCCAGGACAATCGGCAACCGCGGACCCAGACGCGCGGTGAGCATGCCTGCGAACGGAGCGATCAGAAAGATGCCCATCGTGGTGGGCAGCGTTCGCAGGCCGGCCTCCAGCGCCGTATAGCCCTGCACTGCCTGCAAGAACTGCGTCACGAAAAAGAAGGTTCCCATCATGGCAAAGAAGAGGAGAAGTGCGGCCACATTGGCGACCGAGAAGACGCGGTTGGCAAACAGGCGCAGCGGCAGCAACGGTTCTCGCACCTGGCTCTCGACCAGCAGGAACGCCGCCAGCAGTACTGCAAAGCCACTGAAGAGGCCCAGGATCAAGGGAGAGGTCCAGCCTTGTGAGGAGCTCTCAATAAGGCCCAGGATCAAACAGACGAGGGCACCAGTCACCAGCACCTGGCCCGGCAGGTCGATGCCCTGTGCCCTCGGGTTGCGGGACTCAACCAGCAGGGGCCACCCCAGGGCGAGGGCGAGGAGCCCAATGGGCAGATTGACGAAAAAGATGGCCGGCCAGCTCGCAAGCTGGATCAGCACGCCGCCCACGAGCGGCCCGGCGGCCAGGGCCACGCCAGAAATGCCGGCCCACAGGCCAATGGCCTGCGCGCGCTGGCGCGGCTCGGGAAAGGCCGCCACCAGCACCGCGAGACTGCCCGGCAAAAGCGCAGCTGCGCCTACTCCTTGCACCACACGACCAAAGAGCAACCAGCCGAGCGTCGGTGCGAATCCGCAGAGCGTCGAGCCGATCAGAAACAGCACCAGTCCGGCCAGGAAGAGGCGCTTGCGCCCGAAGCGATCACCAAGCGTGCCCGCAGTGAGCATGAGGACGGCAAGAGGCAAGGTATAGGCGTCAATTACCCACTGCAGGTCCGACAGGTTCGCATGGAGGTTGGCCTGGATCGTTGGCAAGGCAACGTTGACAATCGAGGCATCCAGCAGCACCATAAACAATCCAAAACAGGTCACCAGCAGCGTAATCACTTTGTTGGTACGATGTACCTCACTCATCATGTACTCCAATCTTTTACGAGTGAAAACAATCGGCTTCCTTGCCTTCCTCTTCCCTTTGGCTGGAACACGCGCTTCTTGGCTCAACCAATGGTGATATCAAAAGACAATTGTTGTGTGGCGGGATGGCTTGCCACGAGGGGTTGCAAAGCCATCTCGGATATGCTACAATACTCTTATAAGGAAAGTATATTTAATATACTATACCTTAGATAGTAATAAGGATACCAGGAAGTTACCCATTTGTCAAGAGGGAATGCCATGCAAACAGAACCATCTTTTCACCATTTTCACGTGCAGCACTTCTGCCCGGTGGCCCAGGCCTTGGAGCGGATAGGGGATCGCTGGTCTTTCCTCATTGTGCGCGACCTCATGCGAGGTCCAAAGCGTTTCACCGATTTACAGCACTTTTTGGCAGGGATCACGCCCAAGCGGCTCACGGTCAGTCTCCGAGCACTGGAGTCCGAGGGCATCGTAGAACGCGAGCGTGAGCCAGGTCGGCGTGAAGTTTGGTATCGCTTGACGGCGAAAGGCCAGGGGCTGGTGCCTGTGATAGAGGCCCTGAGGAGATGGAGCCTTGAGTACAACCTGCGTCTGCCGCTGCCTGGCGAGACGGTCTATCCTGAGCACATGATGGGGATGGTGAGCTTCTCCCTCAATCAACGTGGTGTGCGCTTGCCTCAGCCTGTCACCTGTACGCTGGACTTTGGACCCGGAAGCGTGTTTACCCTCCGCTTTGATGGCGACCAGTGGGAAGTTTCGCCGACGGACGCACCGGATGCAGATGTGCGCATTGAAACGACCCCCCAGACCTGGGCCGCCTTTGTCTTATCTCGCTCACAGGAGGAACGCCAGCGACTCCTCGAAGTCATGCGCGTCCGTGGGGAGCAGGCGCGCGTGAACGAATTGCTTGCCTTCACCTGGATCGAGCAGCAGCCGTAGGTAGCTGGTACAGTTCTCAATCTTGTTCCATCACAGTCCCCTGTCGGGGTCGGATTAATATTTCATGTTGAAAAACGCTCTATTCGGGAGTATAGTGGTAGAGGCAAAAAGCTTTTTCATAAAGAGTCTATGAACATCGTACTTGAAGTTATACATCGCATTCGGATTGAAGGGTCGGAAGAAAATGGGTAGCATGGGATGAGCGATGTTGAGAGTAAGATATATTACCCTCACCTGTTAGTAGAGAAATAAGGTACATGTCTGTTAACGTGTTTCAAGAACTGAAGTTACGCGCCCAACTTGACCCCGTTGTACGTCGTAAGTTGGCTGCATACCCGCTACAGTTTTTAGCCAACTTTGATCTGAGCTTTGATGAAAAGCGGCAAATCGTTTTGCCCCACTTTAGCTGGATACTTGAAGATAGGCTTGCCGCTATGTCGTATCCTTCGACTGAAGACGCGTATGTGATGTTAAAGCAACTCGGAATAAAAGTGATACTCAACCTTACGGAAATATCTAGATGATTCGCCTCTTCTTTCTGCTTTCAACGTGTATAACATCCACATAGCCAGTTTTAAAGACTGGGGCCATAAACCGCCAACACTTCAACAGATGCATCAAGCCGTCTCAATTATTCAAGCCTCTTTGAAGAGCAATCAGCCTGTTGTAGTTCACTGCGTGCAAGGATTAGGGCGCACAGGGACTATCATAGCGGGTTATCTCACAACATGTGGATTTACCGCGCAAGGAGCTATCGAATACATCAGGAAGTTGCGCCCTGGCTCTGTTGAAACAGAAGAGCAAGAAGCGGTCATTTACGAGTACGAACGCATATATCATTCCAATATGTTGCTCAGAGGTAATAACGTTCCTCATGTTAGTCACATTTTTCCAGAATAAACAACAAAGGATAGAAGCCCTGTCATGCTGAGCGAAGTATCTCGGCCCATCGAGACAGATCCTTCGCTTCGCTCAGGATGACACCCAGGGGATGCCGCTAGTGGGACAACCAAGGGCAACTTTGGTTGATGCTAATTGGGCGACGCAATCGTCCCCCTCACCTCTCCACATCTTACCTGCCCTTACGCGAGAAGAAAGAGCGGATGAGGGTGTTGCGTAGTTGGGGCCAGAGCTTTTCGAGGGCTTGTTCTTCGGCCGGGCCGGGTAGCTGGTGAGGGGCTGCCCAGCGTTCACGCACAAAAAGCTCGGTTATACGACGCAGTGAAGCGGCTGCCTGTGGGTAACGCCGACCAAGCATGCGATAATATTCATATGGAGTCTGCCATCGTTGAGGAGGCATACCAATAATAGCGCCAAGCCGGCATACGCGACGATAGACCATTGAGGCAGTGGTTGTAGCGCTCAGTTTGTAGCCTTTATATCTATAAAGTAGAGCAAAGCCAAAAACTACAAGAGAACCAAAGAGAGTCGCCAGCGATAGCGTTAAGAATAGATTCTGGCGAACTATTGCATCGGACGAGGTAGTATTTGTGCCAGTACCAGCCGAGCCAGGTTTGGGAGTAGATTGAAGCTTTGGCTCGTGGTGTCCAGCGGTTGCAATGGGATTCGGTTTTGTCGGGGGTTGAGTTTTCACAGGAGTCGGGCTTTGTTGCGTTGACGAACTACCAGGAGATGAAAAACCAGGAGTGGGATCGAAATTGATCCAGCCAAAATCGGGGAAGTAGACCTGCACCCAGCTATGCGCATTTGTACCGTAGACAACCCACATATTGCCCTGTAAGCTTCCCTGGTCGAAGCCATTCACTATACGTGCAGGGATACCCAACATTCGAGCCATTACGACCATTGCGGTTGCATAGTAAGTACAATAACCCTGATGCGTTTGTAAGAGCCAGGCTACAGCGTCCACATACGAAGGCACAGGAGGATTGGTTACGGAATATGTGAATTGATTTTGATCACTCAAATGTGATTCTAATGCCTTCATTGCGGTATATACATCTATTGAACCTTGTGTCCATTGCTTAAGGGTACTTTGTACGATGGGAAAGGACGAGAGATCTGGAGGCGTTTGAAGATAGGATGGATTAAGGTTCGACCAGGGACCTGGGTCATCCTGGGGAGATTGTACGTTTGACAATTCCTGGGAGGTTGCAGAAGAAATTTGGGATATGACTTGATAGCTTTCGCGTGGAGTTAGAGGATTCTGTTGTGTCCAGGCGGTAGTGATGATTCCATTTCCGTAAAGGGTTGTAGGTACGTTAAAGCGGACAGGATGTGCGGGCGCAAAGAGATAATGCTTCGTACCCTCAGGTGGCTTGACGATAGTTACAATTGTTGTGACCGGTTGTCTGCTGTTCGTGGCTTCTATCGGAAGGCTACTATTTGCCTCAAATTGTGAAGTTGCATTTGAGGTCGTTGACGTCCAGGTATGGCCATCAAAATTGTCATATGTAAAGCCCTCCAGGTATTGTGATTGGGATTTGGAGCTACCGGTGTAATAAAGTACTTTGCCTTTGGGCAAGTTCACATTGCCGGTAATGGACAGTTGATCCCCAAAAAAGTTGGTGGGAGTTTGATATGGTTCCAGAAGCGTACCGGGGCTACTTAGGGAAAAATGGCCATGTGTGATGTTTGCCCATATGTTATCCAGGTTGTTCCAGAAATTGGCTCCAGATGTTGGCTGCGACACAATGGGCAACATCAAACTGATAAGCAGGATGAACAATGTAAAGATAGCGCCAACCTGGACGAAACGGCGGCTAATGCTCTGCAACCAGGCACGATCGATGAACAAACCTTCAGATGTCCATTGGGTTAACTGGTTGACAAGATGAATTCGTACAATGAGCAGGCACAAAGCGGCTAGCATGATGATCACTAGATAGGAAAGATCTTGTTGAATATAGTTGAGGTTCACCAGCATGATGGCACAATAGACCAGCGCAACCAGCCAGGGAAGACGAGTGCGGTAGATCAACCAGGCACCAAAATAGGCGAGAAAGAAACTGAGGAACGTAAGATAGAAGAGAAATACCATCTCACTGTTTGAAGATAGTGCGGAAGAGAAACCGCCACTCATTACTGAGCGTAAGTTTTCAAGTAGAAGCAGCCAGGAGATGTGATACGCGAAAGCGCTGACTAGCCAAATCGAAAGCCAGTGACCCAGTAGGACCGCAGCCAGGTGTAAGACGGCCTGAGGAAACCGCTGAATTTTTGCAATACATAGACCTAGCAGCAAGCCTACGGCGGTACTGAAAAGAAGGATGTAGCTAAAGCCCACCCAGTTTGCTGAGATAATCGAGAAGACGACACTGTAGACAGCTATGGCCAAGAGAAGCATGGAAAGCCAGCCCTCGCCCGGGGTAAGTGTGAGTTGATGTTCCAGGGATTTGTGTCCTGTAGATTGCACGCTTTGGCGTTGAGGATCAAGGTCGGGTATTCGAAATCCAGGTCGATATGATGTTTTCGAATCTCGAATTTCCGCATTCTCAGGGGGACGAGACTCAACTACGCTAGACCTCATCTATAGGCTCCTATTAGTCGCACAGATCGAAAGGGCGAGGGCAAAAAAATTGCGAGGGTAACGGTGACCGCCCAGCCCCCAGGGCGGCCGCAAGGGAAAGCCCCTACTATACACGTATGCGCCTGACAAGGCACTGAATTGAGTACAGTAGAAGTGAACTTGTGCAGTCGTTTTGGTATTTTACCACAATACATTTCCAAAATCATTCACCAACAGAGTCTACCGTGATTTCCTTTAAACAATTTATCTATTTGTTTGGTCTGCTTAGAGTATACTCCATGAGAGGTCAACTTGTTGCATGGTAGACCATTTATGCTAAAGCTCTTCCCACTTAGTTTACTCATGGTGTGCGAGTACCTCGCACCAGGCGAACGGCGAACTAACGGCCTGACTCCTCTTCTTTCTCCCTTTGGCTTTCAACCGCACGTGGTTGTTTGAGCAGCCTGCCAAAGAAGGTGAGTAAGAGACTGGGAGCCAATAGGAGACAAAACGCTCCAAAGACAAAGGATGCGGAAAGACCAACATTGGATTGCAACCATCCACCAATTGATGGCCCGATACTAAAGCCGATGCTCCATGTGACCGAGTAGAAGCCGGACAGGGTTGCACGATGGCGATCTGAAACCTGTTCCATCGCAAAGGCAGCGTAGATAGGTTCGATCAGCGTGCGCATAAATGAGCGGGTATACTCTCCGGCGATTGCCAGGGGCAGTGTTGGAGCAAAACCGATCAGTATCATCAAGGGTGCAGTGAGATACTGCACAGTGGTGATGACGCGCAATTTACTCCAACGTTTGACAAAAAGAGGAGCGGTGAGAGAGAAGATACCACCAGCCAGGCCGGATATGGTGAAAATGATGCCCAAGGGGCCTGGTAGGAGGCTGAAGCGTAGGATAAAGAAAAGTTGCATGAGTGCAACGACTGCGCCCTCGCCCATTGTAAAGAGCAGATCAGGGATGAGTAATTTCACGAACAAGCCGACCGGCAGCTTTTCCCGCTTTTCATGGAGTACTGCTTCAGCCAGAGGCCCGCTACTTCTAACGCCTTCCTCAAAGACTGCTTGTGTAGTCTTATCTATTGCACTGTTTGGTGTTGTTCGCTTTGGTTCTTGCAAGAACCAGAGGGGCAGACCAAAGACGAAGGTAAACAGAGCGGCAGCAAATACCCCATAACGCAACGCAATTGTACTGGCAGCAGAAACATGCAGGATGCTTGCTGTAAATTCGGGAATGGCACCGCCTAAGAGATTGCCAAGCGCACCGACACCGAGCAAGAGGAAACTGTTCAGAGCAAAGACACCAACACGCTGCTGCTCGGTAGTGCTCTCTGTTAAGAGCGGCAAGTTTGTGACCCAGTAGGCTGTTGAGACGACTCCCTGCATAAAAGCACAAAATAGCAGCAAGAAGGGGGATGTGACAAGCCCACACGCTGCAAGAAAGAAAGGAGTGAGAATAGATGTCAGCACCAGGACTGGCTTGCGTCCGATGCGATCTGCCAGGAAGCCGACAGGAACGGCACTGATGAGTGCTCCAATGGCAGGCATTGCGCTGAAAACACCAATGAACTCGGGTTGGTAGCCTAGACTATGCACATAGTAATTGAGCGTTAACGTTGAGATGCTTAGTTGAAAGCCCTTACCCGTAGTAAAAATGAGGAGAATATAGACATTTCTTGATAGATGAAAGAAAGGAGGTATGAAAGAGCGTTTCTGCGATAGGTTTTTATCTTGAATAGTTGACTTCGAGGTACCTGATACCGAAGGCATATGAGAAATACTCCTGAATAGCTAAACATATGCTCATACCTTATCATATGCTATTTGCATCAGGCAACGGCCAAATGGACAGGAGACGATTTAATATTTTGATTTATGCGACTTCTTGAGACTGCTCAATCCAAGCTATGATTTTATCCTGATTGACACGAAAAGCATTGCTGGGACTACTTATCAAAACCCTGCCGTTGAAATTCCTCAGCCTTCATTTGTACAGCGTTGAGATCGCATAGAATTACGACAATGAAGAGAATAGCTTAATAAAGCTTAACATAAGATTGGAAGAGACTTAGTATTTTTATTGTTGACTTGTACAATCGAACTGTGTAGGTTATAGTATTAACAGCAAATGCGTACATTAAAAGACTTTTCAGCGAATATATGGACATCAATAATCGTTTATCAAGCCATAGCATTTGCTGAAGTTTCGACTAGAGAAGCAAATGAAAGGAGAAATGTAACATGACACTTGCTAGTTTAGTTCTTGCAGACGTAAGTTTAACAGCCGTTATATGGTGGCTTTTGGTCGGTTTAATCGCTGGCTTCCTGGCAAGCGTGGTTATGCGCGGCGGTGGCTATGGTATCGTTGGTGATATCATTGTTGGCCTCGTCGGGGCGCTCATTGGTGGCTTCCTGGCAAGCCTGCTTGGCATAGGCGCGGGTGGATTCGTAGGAACGATCATTATAGCCTTCATTGGCGCGGTTATCCTGATTGCAATCCTGCGTGCCGTTGCTAGTGGAAGCCGGCGTACATTGTAAGTAGATTAGGCGTGTAGAGAGGGGCTTCGACGAAGAAGCCATCAGGCAGGGCGGCTCGTTGAGCCGCCCTGTTAATTTCATTTACAATGAGTCTTGCTATTAGCCCTTGTTCCAGGAACCTCTCTAACATTCTAGCCGAATGCTTCGGTGATCTCATCATACGTGATATGGTGCATGTTGCCAGCACAGCTGATAATCAGCTGTGCTTTCGCAATGCAGCTATAGATACGAGCATTTCTGCTTCACCTTCAGCAGAGGACCCTCAGCATTACCATCTGGAAAGTACTCTGAGGGTAATTT
>JBKPBA010000118.1:0-5566 GCA_046726675.1 Chloroflexota bacterium | reverse complement strand
ATATAAACTATATACTTCGGGTTGGTGGCATCATGTTACTGGTCACAATCGTGGGCACAATTTGTGCCGTCGCAGCCAGTTTCTATTCCGCTAGAGTTGCCACCGGCTTTGGCCGTTTGATCCGTGCAAAGCTGTTCACCCGTGTCGGGAGCTTTTCATTGCACGAGTTTGATAAGGTGGGTACAGCATCACTCATCACTCGCACAACCAACGATACGACCCAGGTGCAGATGGTCTTAGTTATTATCTTAAACATGATGATCAGCGCACCTCTGATGATAATCGGCGGCCTTATCCTGGCCTTTGGCCAGGATGCAGTTCTTACATTGGTTTTGCTCATTGTCATTCCAATTCTCCTGGCAATGATCATTTTGATCATGCGCGTGGCGATTCCGCTTTTCAGAGTCATGCAATCGAAATTGGATAAACTCAATCTCATACTCGATGAAGGGCTGAGTGGGGTGCGTGTCATCCGGGCATTTGACCGTATAGATCATGAGAAAGAACGCTTCGACGAAGCAAACAGTGATCTGAAAAATGTGGCCATCAAAGTCAATCGTATCGTCGCGTTTATGATGCCAATGATGATGCTAGTTTTCAACCTGACATCTATCGCCATACTTTGGTTCGGCAGTATCCGTATCAACAATGGCGATATGCAAATCGGCGCGCTCATCGCCTTTCTTCAATACTCTACACTGATTCTCTTCTCGCTTCTAATGCTTTCGATGATGTTTATTATGCTTCCACGTGCCGCAGCCTCCGCAGATCGCATTAATGAAGTGCTGGCAATGGCGCCTGAAATAAATGATGCCGAGACAGTAAAGGATACTGATACAGAACAAGGATACGTCACATTTCAACATGTAACATTTAGCTATCCTGGTGCCGAAGAACCAGCGCTCAACGACATTTCGTTCAGCGCGCGTCCCGGCCAGGTTACGGCACTCATCGGGGGAACAGGATCGGGCAAATCGACACTGATCAGCCTGATCCCACGTTTCTATGACGTGGATGGCGGCAGTATTTTAGTTGATGGTGTCAATGTACGAGACATGTCGCAAGAACATTTGCGAGCGAAAATTGGCCTTGTACCGCAAAAAGCTGTGCTTTTTTCAGGAACGATTGCACAGAACATCCGCTATGGCAAAGAAAAGGCTACGGATGAAGAAGTCAGGCGCGCGGCTGAAATTGCCCAGGCTACCGAATTTATCGATGAAATGCCAGATGGCTTTGATTCCGTAATTGCCCAGGGTGGCATGAACGTCTCTGGTGGACAAAAGCAGCGCCTGTCCATCGCGCGTGCCCTGGTGAGAAACCCCGAGATCTACCTGTTTGACGACAGTTTCTCAGCGCTTGATTTTAAAACTGATGCTAAGCTACGAGCTGCGCTGAAAAAGGAAACCCTCAATGCCACGGTATTCATCGTTTCACAGAGAGTCAGCACCGTCATGGACGCAGATCAAATTATCGTTCTGGATGACGGTCGCATTGCAGGCATCGGTAGTCACCGCGAGTTAATGGAGACCAGCGAGATCTATTACGAAATTGTCTCCTCACAGCTTTCATTGGAGGAAATCGCATGAGTCAAGAGCGCGCAAACTCGAGAGCTACCAGTCAAGTTCAACGCCCTATGGGCCCGATGGGAAGAGGCCCAATGAGCATGGTAGGGATGCCGGTACAGAAAGCAAAGAACTTTAGAGGCACTCTCTACAGGCTCCTTGGCTATTTTAAGCCAGAAAAATACCTCCTGCTGATCATACTTGTCGCCGCGGTAATTGGCACAGTTTTCAACATTGTTGGTCCGAAAATCCTGGGATTGGCAACAACCAAGCTCTTCGAAGGTGTAGTGCAGAAATATCAAGGGGTACCTGGAGCTACAGTTGATTTCAACTATATTGCGCATGTTCTGCTGATTCTTGGCGGACTATACATCATCAGCGCCGTGTTCATGTATCTCCAACAGTATCTCATGGCAGGTGTGGCGCAAAGAACAGTGTATACAATGCGCAAACAGGTGGAGGAGAAGCTTTCACGCTTGCCGCTGAAATACTTTGATTCGCAACCTCATGGAGAAATCCTCAGTCGTGCTGTCAATGACATGGATAACATCAGTACTACTTTGCAGCAAAGCCTGACGCAGTTAATTACCTCTGTCGTTACGATTATTGGCGTAATCGTATTGATGTTGACTATTAGCCTCTTACTATCACTGGTGGTGTTCATTACACTACCACTCAGTCTGCTTGTCACCACTGTGATTGCGAAACGCTCGCAACGCTACTTTGCGCGACAGCAGAGGGCACTCGGAGAACTTAACGGCCACGTTGAAGAAATGTATACGGGCCACAAGATCGTCAAAGCCTTCGGACGCGAAGCTCAATCGATTGCCGAATTCAATGAGATGAACGATAAGTACTACAATGCAGGCTGGAGAGCTCAATTCGTCTCCGGCACGATCATGCCGCTTATGAGATCTATTGGTAACCTCGGCTACGTCTTTGTAAGCGTCGTGGGCGGCATAATGGTCACGAAAGGGGCGATTGCGATAGGAGATGTGCAGGCATTTATTCAGTATTCGCAACAATTTACCCAGCCGATCACCATGCTGGCGAGTATTGCGAATACGATTCAGTTAACCATTGCCTCGGCTGAGCGCGTCTTTGAACTCCTCGATGAGCCGGAAGAACAGCCTGATGCGACTGATGCGAAGGTTATCGAGTCTCCACAGGGTGAGGTGCAATTCGAACATGTCTCGTTCTGTTATAAAGAGGATGTCCCGCTGATTGAGGATATGAACATCGAAGCTAATCCGGGACAGACGATCGCCATTGTCGGGCCTACCGGTGCAGGCAAAACCACCCTGGTCAACCTATTAATGCGATTCTATGAAGTGAACAGTGGGGAAATTCTGGTTGACGATATAAATATTATACATTACAAGCGCGGAAATCTACGTCGTACTTTCGGCATGGTACTTCAGGATACCTGGCTCTTCAACGGAAGTATTCGGGATAACATTGCCTATGGCCGGGAGGGGGCCACTGAAGAAGAAATTATCCGAGCGGCTAAAGCTGCACGCGCTGATCACTTTATCAGGACCCTTCCCGAGAGTTATAACACTGTCTTAAATCAAGATGCGACAAATATCTCACAGGGTCAAAAACAGTTGCTAACCATTGCCCGCGCGTTTCTGGCTGATCCGGCCATCCTTATTCTCGATGAAGCGACCAGCAGCGTGGATACCCGAACCGAGATGGCTATTCAAAAAGCTATGGGTGAGTTGATGAAGGGTAGAACCAGTTTTGTGATTGCCCACAGGCTCTCTACGATCAGGGATGCTGATCTGATCCTGGTTATGAATCACGGTAGTATCATTGAGCAAGGAACCCATCTAGATCTGCTTGCGCAAAATGGATTCTATGCCGACCTCTATAATAGCCAATTTTTAGGGCGAACTCTCCAGGAGGAGGCTGTATGACATACGCTATTTGGTGCTTTTTCATAAGTAACTGAAGTCGGGTAGATTCAATCTCAAAGAAAATCTCTATGGTGTATAATTTCTTTATAATGATATGATCGTCTATACTCTTTCAGGTGGCTGGGATCAATTGAGGGAGTAGAGCGGTGGAAGGATAGTATTTTGCCAACTGTGTTAAGGGTCGATGGTCATCGATTTTTCTTTTACAGTAACGAGGGAATTGAGCCTCCTCATATTCATGTTCAAAACGCGGAAAAGTACGCCAAGTTTTGGCTTAGGCCCATCCGAGTAGCTGATTCCGTCGGTTATACAAGTAAAGAATTGAGTTATCTACAAAGCATTATCTCTGAGCATTTGGATCTACTCCTGGAGAAATGGTATGAGCATTTTACACAATAAAACATCATTTGCAATACGCGTTTACTTTGATGAGAAGCGACTCCATGTATGTCTCTCAGACGGACGTGAAATTAGTGTCCCTCTTAGTTGGTTCCCACGTCTGCAACAGGCTACTGATGATCAACGTCAGCAGTGGGAATTGATAGGAAACGGCGTAGGGATTCATTGGGAAGCGATTGACGAAGATATCTCTGTGGCTGGTTTGCTCGGATTGCCGAACGATTAAGCCGTTGACAAAACACCTCTGATATGATATCTTAAATCATGCAAACGCAGTGTTTAAGCGGGAGTGGCTCAGTGGTAGAGCATCTCCTTGCCAAGGAGAAAGTCGCGGGTTCGATCCCCGTCTCCCGCTCCATCCCTGATCATCCGTCACACACGAACATGCGAGTACATGTATACGGCGACGTCGCCAAGTGGTAAGGCACGGCTCTGCAAAAGCTGCACCAGCGGTTCGAATCCGCTCGTCGCCTCCAGAGTCTCAGACGTGATTTGATTCGCAGGTCACGTCTTTTTATCTTTTTATTCATCTGTTCACTTTTAAGGTATCCCCATGCGACAACAACGCAGTTACCCCATCGAGGCCATCGTACTCAAGCGCACTGATATTGGTGAAGCTGATCGCATTCTCACGCTTTTCACACCTGACAGAGGAAAAATGCGAGCCGTTGCCAAGGGCACACGTCGCCCTATAAGCAAAAAGGCCGGTCATCTTGAACTTCTCAACCGTAGTCAATTGCAGATAGCGCTTGGCCGCAACCTTGACATTATCACGCAGGCTGAGGGACGCGAAAACTTTCTCCATCTGCGTAGCGAACTCTGGCATATGACCTGCGGCTTCTATCTAGCAGAAATGGTGGATCGCTTCGTCGAAGATTCGACTCCGCACCCGGACATTTATGCTTTGCTGCTGGAATCCCTCCGCTACCTGGACGCAGATGCTAGCGCATTACAGCAACAACGTACGCAAAACATAGAGCTAAAAAGCGAACTAGTTGATCAACATGGCCATACACGGTTGCTATTACGCTACTTTGAGTTACATCTGCTCTCTGCAATTGGTTACGAACCAGCCCTGCAAAATTGTGCCCACTGCGCTAATGAATTGCGCCCAGAAGAGAATGGCTTTAGAGCTTCACTGGGTGGAGCGCTCTGCCCACAATGCTCCCGTTTCTGGGAGCGCCGCCTATCACTGAATGCTCTCAAAGTCTTACGTTTCCTACAGCGTAGAAAATGGATTGAAGCCTCCTATCTTAGCCTCGACACCAAACTACAAGTCGAATTAGAGGCTGTGATGCATGACCTTTTACGTTTTCATCTAGAAAGAGATCTCAAATCATGGAGCTTCCTGGATATGCTCAATATCACTATGTCGTAGTAAACAAGGCGACCGTGAGGGCATTGATTCCAACTCACTGTCCCATCATCTCATCAGGCGAGAAGAGACGAATCGACCACCCAGTGTCATCCTGACACTCTTCGTCTGTCATCCTGAGCGTTAGCGAAGGATCTTGTTGCCCGTCACGTGAGATCCTTCGCTGTGCTTGTATGGGTTACCATCCTCGTGACCCTTTCTGTTTCCTGACATCGTAGCGCTAGGGCGAGTCAGACCCGCCCAGGCGAACCCGGCGCTCTTGGGCGGTACGCACCTGGCGCTCAGAGCGTGCCTGGCCCATCATGAGCTGC
>JBKPBA010000117.1:0-10170 GCA_046726675.1 Chloroflexota bacterium | reverse complement strand
GTCAGCAACGCCTCGAATTCCTCGAACTCAATAATGCGAATCAAAGGTTTTTCAATCTTCGGTAATTTCACCCGTGCCGCCGGGTCTTCTTCAACATACTTCTCGTCATGCAACCAATGGCAAAAAGCATGAATCGATTGCGCATACCACCGCCGGGTACGTGCTGCGCGCACTTTCCCTCGTGGTCCCACTTCCTTCTCCAGGAATACCAGCCAGGCACGGATATGCACAGCTTCCAAATCCTGAAGAAAGATCACCTGGTGCTGTTTCTCTAAAAAGGACACAAAGTGATCAAGGGCAATAGTATGCCACCTCAGGGTTTGGGCACTATGGTTCTGGCTTTGACGATCAAGCAGGAAATCGTCGGCCGCAGCTTTGATTGTTTTGCCACTGCGCCTGAAACTTGAACGAGATGAAGAAGACGCGCGTTTTTTTGTCGATGGCTGCGAGCCATCAGGTTTACGAGTCGTCACAGAGAAGCCTCCTGTCTCAATGCCTCTCTAGGACAGTGCACCGATCATAGCGCTGGGAGATGACTGGTCATTCGCTTACAAACCTGATTGTTCATACGTTTTTGACCTGAGTGCTCACTCACGGCTTTTCCGACCACTTTTCTCGTCGAGCTATTACCGCTTGTTTGTCTTAGAGCTGCCTCATGACTTGCTTGCAAGGAGACGGGTGGGCCCAGCTGGGGTCGAACCAGCGACCAACCAGGCGAGAAAGTCACTGGTGTTAATAAATACTCTTTGCTATTGTGATAACCTGCTTGGAAGGCAGACAGCACAAAAACGCAGGTAGTCCGCTATAAACGTGCTTGAGTAGTCAGTTCACACAACTACTCTAAGAGGTATGCTCAAATGAGGCAGGTACTCATATCTTTAAATCTTATAATGAGAACCATGTAAGGCAGGAACTGACTACCTGCAAATAAATATAGCAGATGCCATCTCGAATCTTGTATAGGGATGTGCTGTAGGAATTGGGATTGGATAGACCCACGGGATATGCAACATGGGAGGCAAACATGAGTAGCTGCCGCTCATCTTGGTTGCAGGGAAAGAAACTCAAGGCCTCCCGTGTTGTCGGGGGCAGTCGAGCCCTCGTGACACAACGCTTCCCCGTCTCGTCAGCCTCTTAGAGCATTACGCTGTGGCCAGCGCCCTCCCGCTTAGCACAATGATAGACGAGACTGGCCGCAGCCAGGTCCTCGCAGGCGTGCCCCATGGCCTTGTAGACGGTGAGCTCCTCTTCGGATTGCCGTCCCCGGCGTTGGCCCAGCAAGACCTCGCCGAGCTCCGTGCCAACGCTGGGATCCAAACCTACCAGTTCCCCACAGCCCACTGGTGTGGGCTCGAAGGCCAAACGGGTCTCCACGAAGAGGCGGCCCTGCGCTATCACTCTGGGCTCCAGTTCTCCACCCGGAGGGGCATAGCCAACAGAGGTGACATGCATCCCGGGCGTGAGCCAGTCGAGGCGTACTACCGGTTCACCGGCATTGGTGCATAGGCACACGACGTCGGCTCCACGCACGGCCTCCTCAGCGGTCTCAACCGCCCGTGCCCTGGCATCGCTGGCCGCGAGTTGCTCGGCATGAGCGAAGTGGCGCGAAGCAATGCGGATCTCGGAGAACGGGCGCACGTGGGGAAGCATCTTCAGATGCGAATGGCCTTCCACCCCGGCGCCAACTATCGCCAGCACGTGGGTATTTGTGCGCGCCAGTAGCCGGGTCGAGAGGGCAGCCGCCCCAGCTGTCCGCAGGGCAGTGATGGCGGTCCCGTCCATCAACGAGAGGGGAGTACCCGTCTCGGGATCGAACAAGCAAATGAGAGCCTGGTGCGTAGGGATGCCAAGCTGTCTGTTACCGTGAAAGACGGAGACCAATTTGACGGTGATTGCCTGGCTCTGCTGATAGGCTGGCATGGCGAGCAAAAACCCGGTGTTGGGGACGGAGACCCCAATGCGTTTCGGGGCATCAACCAGGCCTGAACTCAGCGCCCTGAAGCTCTCGGCAAGCGCGTCCAAGAGCGTGCCAGGGTCCAACAATCTCTGAACCCCCGTTTCATTCAGCATCAAGATATCCATATGAACCTCCCTGCATCAACAGACATTGCGGTAGATCGCCTCCTTCGTCCGCCTCTCAACTCCACCCGGAGACGAAGCCGTAACAAGCTGACGCGAACGCACATGAGGTAAGCACTGCTGAGGGCTTGCTCAGCTCTCACGCAAGCAAAGTAGCATCAAGAAAAGCTACCGGAACTGTTCGAACCTTGAACGAAATGACGCACCCTTCATCCAAAACACGCTCATCCTTGGGCCAAAGTACGATGTTTATCTGCGTGCAGTGTAGCACACCTTCAGGTACATGAGCAAACCGATGCCATCGCCAATCCTCGCAGTAGCTAGAAAAAGGTAAAAAAATCACTTCTCCCTGAACCACCCCTCTAGCTGGTTGCTTTTTTACGAGCACATCTCGGCTTTCAGGAGCGTTACACGGAGAGTTTGTGCAAGCGAATGTCTTGGATCGTCGCCCAGACTATGGCAAGGCAACTGGTTTCTGTGGTGAACACATCAATCTGATCAGTGCGTTGGCGCACATTGCTAAAGAGGCTCTCAATGGCGTTCGTCGTCTGGATATGGCGATGCATGACCGATGGAAACGCGTAAAACGTCAACAGCTGCTCTTCATCCTCCGTCAGGCTCCGTACGGCTTCAGGGTAGCGCTGAGCATATTTGGCCTTGAACGCATGCAAGTTGGTGAGCGCATCCTCCTTCTTCTCTTGCTTCCAGATGCCTGTGAGATCGGTCTGAACGTCTTCCCGCTCTCGTCGCGGGATAGCACTCATCACGTTGCGCAGCTTGTGAACCAGACAGCGTTGACGAGGGGTGGCCGAAAACTGTTCCGAGACAGCTGCCAAGAGTCCCTCATGACCATCAGTCACGATCAGATCCATCTGTGTTGCTCCACGACGGCGCAGATCTTGTAAGAGGCAACTCCACCCATCTTTATCTTCCTCTGCGCAGGCACGTAATGCCAGCACATCTTTGTTCCCCTCCAAGTCCACACCAAGAGCTGTTAAGATGAGGGTCGAGTCCGTTTTTCCTCCATAAGGTTTGGTTGAGGCGACTCACGGCGCTGGCACTGGGTGCCACTCCCATCAAGGTTTGCGTGACCTCTCCCACTTTATGCGTGCTTACTCCATTCACAAACATCTGAGTCAATGCTTCGGCCACCTCTGGTTCATAGCGGTTGTAGCGCTCGAAAGCCTGACTGTGAAACGCTCCTTCGCGATCTCTGGGCACTTTGAGCTTCTCAATACGCCCTGTAGAGGTGATGAGATCGCGGGTATAGGACCCATTGCGATAGCCACGGCGACTAGGAGTACATTCGCCCCACGAGGCTCCGATGCACTGCTCTAACTCTTCACGCATGACTTGTTCGATCAAGATCTGGACGGCGCTCACGGCTAGACAATGTAGATGCTGACGAAACTCCTCCTGCTCTGGCATGGCATTTGATGGGGACTCCGGTGTTGAACCATCAAGGGACAATGTGGTAGGCTTTTTCTTGGAGACAGGCATAGTATCCTCCTTTTCGAAAATGAGTGAAGTGTTCTTAAGGGACAGTCTATGCCTGTAGTATCATCTCAATAGCATCTCTTTGCAAAGCCTCTTCTTTACACACAATTCGGGATGGCATCAATAACAATCCCTTGGACAATATCATGCTCATTCTGAGGCATACTAATTATTCTCCATCTTCAACTTCTAATGGAAATTAAATGCTTAGCTAGTATAACATGATCTATTAGCTGAGAGAAGAGTTTCGGCTCTTAAATTAAGAGCCGAACAGAACCCTGATCGCACAGTTTAAGATTTTTAACCATCTATCAAAGTTACTCATACAAAAATCAGCCTCTTTACCAATTCCTACACCACGGCTTGCAACCTATAAAGCACATGCCTACCCTGGACATCATCTGCGAACTTGGTAGCATACTTCTTCCATAAAATTTCGGGACACTTAGGATGAACCCCAGCCGCCAGCGCATCCATCGCATAGCGCAGCATCTGGTCATGCAGCCAGTGCAGCACATAGTGATCATCATAGATTTGCTCCACATAGAACTTGATATACTGCCCAACAAGCCAAGTCATTGTAACTCTCTAATCCAACTTTATGTCGCGTGGATCAATGAGCGCATAGAAAATATCAAATCTGTCTAGACAGATTCATCTAATTGCTTGGTGAGGTTTACTCATTGATCTTCGATATCTTCCGCAGGCCGAATCCGCAATAAATCCTCAACTTCTGACCGCTTATAAAACACTTCACGCCCAATCCTACGCCGGTACTTTTTCAGAAGGCCATCTCTCACATAACGTTCAAGTGTACGAGAGGAAACATTTAAACGCTTACACACTTCTTGGGAAGTCATAAAATCATCATCGCCTTGTATAGTCACCAATTACCACCTCAAAAATATTATGGATCAGAATATACTATAGGGATAATGACGTAGAATGTCAAGACTTAGATGTTCTCCGCGTGTTTATGTCGTATATTGACGCATTTATAGGGGTATGTTAAACTTTGATCGTCATATAAGGCATATGGCCATCGTATATTGGCGCTATATGTCGCATATTACGATTTGGCAACTTTTCAGATAATAAATAGCGATCAAAAGGGAAGGCAAATGGGACTGCTTGGAAAAGGAAGGCACGACTCGAACAACAAAGGGCAAATCAGTGAGGCCACCATCACGGCCCGTTTGTTGCAAGCCGGTTATATAGTTCTCATTCCCTATGGCAGTACCCAACGTTATGATCTAGTAATTGAGGATGCTGACGGGAAGTTCTGGCGCATCCAATGCAAATCGGCTTGGATTGATGATGGCGGTACGGTACTCAAGTTTGATACGGCCAATCACAATGTTACAGGGACGAAAAGAGATTGGCGGCACTATCGAGGACAATGTGAATATTTTGCCGTTTATAGTGCGGAGCTCAATAAGGTGTACCTGGTTCCGGTCGATGATGTGGGTACTACGAGGGCTCATCTACGGCTAGAACCATCGAAGAACAACCAGGAAAAGAACGTACGTTGGGCGAAAGACTTCGAACTATAAATGGGCCCAGCTGGGGTCGAACCAGCGACCAACCAGGTAGAGTAGATAACCGGCGCGCTACATCGGCACGTTTCCAATTACCCCTCTCCGAACCGTGCATGCACCTTTCAATGCACACGGCTCTCCAGGGATACGGTTTTTCTCCGCATTCCCCTGTACCCCTTCCCCGTGTACCGGACATTACTCCGGTCGTTTGAGTACTATGGGTACTCCGTCGCCATGCATCTTTCGACGTGTAGGCGATCCCCAAGTTCCCTTACACATCACGTCTGTACGTAGGTCCCCCATTCATCTTCTTTCGCCGCGGAGAAGGTCTTTAGTAAGCCTCATAACCGCGCTTACTAACTCCACAGAGCGTAGACTAGGGTTCAAGCAATACAGCCTTAACCATATACAGCGTAGCTGCCTGGACAGATACTTCTATCTCTCCAGACTTTTACAGGTCATGCTATTGTCCCCTTCAGGTTTCCCATCCAGGTAAGACCCTGCTTTAGACACGTTAACCTCAGTGCCACCTACCTCCGTAGGCATGAAATGTAAAGACACATGGGCGCACTTTTTATGAGCCGGCTGCTCTAACCACTGAGCTATGGGCCCTCGCGCAATGTATTGTACCATAGCTGCTTCTACTTGGGAAGACTTTTTTCTCCGGCTTTTGCTTATTTTCAGCTGGCACATAAGAAAGTTGGGCTATCTTATCGCTTCCTCCCTATATGACAATACCGGTTTGCTAGAATCATTCTGGGTAACCGCGCTCCCCATTTCAGCTTTCCAATGTATTGCTATAGTCAGCCGGCAGTGTGCACCCGCTATAGAGCCTTGCCAATAACTGCTCTTGATCAGCCACAACGACCTTTCCAGATGAAGAGCAGGACATCTCCAACTTGACCGATCCCGCCTGAAGATCCTGGCGAAGCGGCTTAGGTTGACTATTTGTATCAAGAACGCCATATATCCAGCCAATTTGAGGGGTGTAGAAGTCCCTGCCGCTAAAGTAAAAGAAAGGCACATGGTACTTTATCGTCGTCTGCACATCGGTGATCAGCGTCAGTATATGCGAGATAGCCACTTCCCGCGCACTGCTGGCGTCAATACCACAGCCGTTCACACAACCCGTCCCCTCGACTACCCACAGGTGTTTGCCTAAATCACCGCTACTGATAGAAACATGGAGCTGCTGCGCCCAGAAAGTATACAACTGGTAGAGATTATTTGTATTTGAGTCGGGATAGCCATTGTGCCAGCTATCAATCAGACCCAAGACCTGTGAGCGCCAGCCCCAATTGCCTCCAGGATGCACCGAAGAGTTCATAGCTGACTGCATCGTGTCGAGATAATGCACCTGGTTCATCATTTTTGTATCGTCGTTAGGAACCACGAGAGGGTCCATGGCTCCGAGAATAATAGGGATATCAGGGCGCACTGCATACATGGTACGCTGGCAAAGATCAAAAAACCTGGCAAAGCGATCTGGAGCAACATAGAGAGTAGTAGCGCTCTGCTTTATTTGCTCGTTGCCGCACTGCACTGCATCTGCCCCCGACTGTGCTACATCGTTGAGTGGATTTGCATCAAAGAGGTTATCGCCAATTGTCTGACAGTATGTGAGCAGGACACGCATACCCTGCTTATGGTAGCTGCTAATGGTGTCCTTGAGCACCTGACCACTCAAATTGCTGGAGACACATGTTGGATAGCTCAGGCGTACCCAGGGGATACCTGAAAAAGAACTGGAAGTGGTGACATCTCCCTGGATACCGAGTGTCGTTTCCGGGCGCAATCCAGCAGGCGGGGACGCCTCTGGTTGCTGTGCTGTTCCGCCGATTTGAATCTGGCATGCTGATAACAGTACACTACCGATTAGCATAGCTGCAAGAATAATCCAGAACTTCCTTTTCATGCTGCTCTTTATGCTCCTGGAGCCACCTTCCCTTCGCTTCTTAATAAGAACTCGACCACGACAGTATCTAATAGGAGTTCTCGCTATAAACTATTGTAGCATGGGAATGCTAAACACTTTCCATGTGGTAGCAGCGTCATTTTTCGTGCAAAGAGGCAATTCTTTGGGCAGCAGCTTGTATTCTAGCTCCAGACCTGGGAACGTTGCTGTAATTCCTACCTGAACAAAAAGGATTTTCCCAAGTCCTGCAAAATTCGTAGTTTCGAATGTTATATCCACTGTGAAGTGTGATATAATTAGGGATGTTATATGAATTGTTCTGTTCCTCCCGTTTTGCGCAGGAATAGTCCTTGCCAGTGAGAATACTCAGGAACAGAGACAAAGCGACGGTATTGATAAGTGACTATTCCTAAAAGAATGATTTCTTGAGGTGTTCGTAGAGCAAGAAATACCCGCAATAACAGGGCCGCGCCGCATGTTGAACATAGGGTGCGGTCGATAATTTTCTAGGGGAGCATTCGATGGTGAATGAAGTAACGATTCGTATTGGCGGCGAATCGGGAGAGGGAACCATTTCTGGTGGTGATATTCTCGCCCTGGCCGCTGCCCGCTGGGGGTATCACGTTTATACCTTCCGCACCTTTCCCGCCGAAATTCTAGGCGGCCCTTGTCTCTTTCAAGTGCGTATCAGTAACCAATCCGTGAAATCAATGGGCGATTATGCTGATGTGCTTGTTTGTTTAAATCAAGAAGCATATGACCGGAATATTAGTGACTTGCGTCATGGCGGCGTTCTTATCTACGATCCTTCAGATTTTACGCCCGAAGCTGGCGATTTCATAAGCTATGCCATTCCATTTAATGAAATAGCCCGCAAAGAGGTTCAGCTTTACCAGACAAAGAATATGGTCATGCTGGGCGCGATTTCTGGCTTATTTGGGCCACCTCTGGAAGCTATCACGCAGGTGGTTGAGTCCAAGCTTTCCAGATCACGTAAATCAAACCCCATTTTGATGGAAAAGAATATGCTGGCGTTAGAAATTGCGAATAAGTATGTAACAGAGCAATTATCTAAACGAGATTCATACCTCTTGGGAACTGTAGAGAAAGCCGATCGCGTTGTGCTCAATGGCAACCAGGCGGTCATCGCTGGCGCCCTTGCTGCGCACTGTGGCTTCTTTGCCGGATACCCCATTACTCCAGCAAGCGACATTATGGAGGGATTAGCAAAAGAACTGCCACAGGTCGGTGGAACCTTCCTGCAGGCAGAGGATGAAATAGCTGCCCTTGCCGCAGTTTTGGGGGCCTCCTTCACAGGTGTGCGTTCTATGACAGCTACCTCAGGACCGGGCTTCTCCTTGATGACCGAACTTATTGGCTATGCTTCAATGGCAGAAATACCGGCTGTGATCATAGATGCGCAACGCGCTGGCCCCAGCACCGGTATGCCGACTAAGATGGAACAATCCGACCTGAGTTTCGCTCTCAATACTGGTCATGGCGATACACCACGCATGATTGTCGCTCCTGCTGATGTCGCTGACTGCTATACTTTGATGATCCTTGCCTTCGAGATGGCAGAACGTTACCAGATGCCTGTGATCTTCCTGAGTGATCAGTCATTAACCGCTCGTGTTGAGAGCGTTGATCGCAGTGTCTTCAAACCAGCAGAAATTCGCGGACGTCTCCAATTCAATGGTAATGGTGCCAATGGAGCCAGCACACATAGCGAAGCGGTCACTGTTGGCGCAGAGGCAACAGAGCATAGCTATGGACGCTACGTATACACTGCAAGTGGTATCTCTCCCATTTCGACCCCTGGCGCAGGTGCATACACATATGTCGCAACAGGCCTGGAACATGACGACCGTGGACATCCAAATTACGAACCAGAAAACCATATAGCAATGATGGAGAAAAGATATCGCAAGCTGGCAACTGCGGCTGAAGAACTACCTAAGCCCCAACGATATGGCGATGAGGATGCCACCATCGGTATCATAGGTTGGGGATCATCGGAGGGTACGATTCAAGAAGCTGTCGATCGCGCGCGTGCCAATGGATACAAAGTTGCATCGTTACATCCTAAAATACTCTCTCCATTGCCCGATCGTGCTATACGAGATTTCATTCGTTCAGTTAAGACGGTAATCGTACCCGAGTGCAACTACTCTGGTCAACTGGCTAATCTATTGGGTGCTAAATATGGTTTACAAGCGATCCGTGTGAATAAATTTGGTGGTATCCAATTTACCGCCGGTGAAATATTGAGAGCAATTGAGGAGGTCAGCTAACTGTGATGCAATCAACTTTAACATTAACTCCGAAAGACTATAAAAGCGATGTAAAGCCAACCTGGTGCCCAGGATGTGGCGACTTTGGTGTACTTAATGCTATTTATAACAGCATGGCAAGCCTCAAGTTGCCTCCAGATCAGACCGTTGTTGTGTCAGGCATTGGCTGCTCAAGTCGCCTCCCACACTTTGTGGAAACTTTTGGGTTTCATAGCTTACATGGACGTGCATTACCTGTGGCCCAGGGGATGAAGATGGCACGTCCTGACTTGACCATCATTGCAGTTGGTGGCGACGGCGATCTTTTCAGTATCGGTGCTGGCCACCTTATTCACGCAGCTTTACGCAACATTGATATCACAGTAGTTGTTATGGATAATGAGACCTATGGATTGACAAAAGGCCAGACTTCCCCAACATCCCCTACAGGCCATACCACGAAGTCAACCCCATATGGCCTGCTTGCTTCACAATTCAATCCCATCGCGACTGCGCTCTCACTGAACGTCAGTTTTGTTGGTCGGGGATTTTCTTCCAAACCGAAAGACCTTGCTGCGCTGATAGAGCAAGGTATTAAGCATCGCGGCTTTTCGTTTATCCATGTACTCAGTCCATGCCCCACGTTCTACAATACAATGGATGTATGGAAAGGTACGGTAACACCGATTCCAGCCGATCACGACACACATAATCGCTCTAAAGCAATGGAATTAGCCATGGAAACAGAGAAGCCCTATGTCGGTCTCTTCTACCAGGAAGAGCGCCAAACTATGGATCAAGCAGCGCACCAATTAGTACAGCAAGCTAAAGAGTTCGATCTCAATCGGTATATGGCTCGATACTCTTG